>JAZLFL010000149.1:0-2901 GCA_045615825.1 Lachnospiraceae bacterium | reverse complement strand
GAAGCCGTAGATATCTGGAAGTCTATGCCCATATCGGCAACTGCTGCCTCCATGTCGGCCATAATCTTCTTAATCTCTTCTTCACCTGCATCCGGATTAGAAGTCTGAGCCATCATTGACATCTCACGGAAATTAACATCTCTTACACCAGAAGTAAACAGCGCATTATCTCCACCGGCCATGAAGCCTAATGAATCAATTCCCTCAACCGTAAGAAGTCTCTCTATAGCCTCATCTGTTAATTCATAACACTTCTCCTTGTCATACTCCTCTGGATAAGAGATACTTGCCTCCAACTGATTCATGGTCATATCTGGAATCATTACGATACCCATTCTGACAACCAGCCAGCCTGTGAACACAAGCATACCTATCGCAACAAGCAGTGACAGCGATTTTCTCCTGAGACAGAACTCAAGCATCCTGCCATATACATCCTGAATCTTATCGAAAAATGGATGCGACTTAGGTGTTGCCTTACGAAGTACTGTTGACGATGCAGCTGGTGCAACAGTCATGGCAACGAAAAGTGATGCCATAAGACAGTACACGATTGTCAGACACATAGGTGCCATCAGCTCACGAACAAGTCCTGTAGTATATATCATTGGTAAGAATACACATACAGTAGTAAGTGTTGAAGATATGATAGCTCCTGCTACCTGCTTCGTACCCTGTACGGCAGCACGCGGAGCCTCTACTCCCTTACCACGTAGTCGGTATATATTCTCGATTACTACAATCGAGTTATCAACAAGCATACCAATACCAAGCGCCAGACCTGATAATGACAGCATATTGAGTGATATGTTCGAGAAGTACATCGCTATAAGTGCCATAAGAACACTTAGAGGAATACTAATCGCAACAACTAATGTTGGCTTAACATCCTTAAGGAATATCGCAAGGATAATAATCGCAAGCAATGCACCAATGGCCATCGACTGAAGTACGCTCTTAACAATCAGGTTAATATAGTCACCCTGATCCATCATGACCATGATCTCAAGACCTTCATACTTCTCTGTAAGCTCAGTGATGGTCTCCTTTACCACCTTACTTACATCATTAGTACCAGCTATACTGCTCTTGTAAATTGAGAGGATTACACCCTTCTCATTACCAAGTCTTACATAGCTGTCGAGTGCGTTATCGATAACTGTGATATCTGCAACATCACCAAGCTTAACATCACCAACATTGTGAATATTGCAGAGAACTACATCCTCAAGCTCCTTAACCTCTTCGTACTTCTGACCAACCTTAACAAGCCATGAATTATCTAACTTATCATCCACGTAGCCTGCAGGCATCTCGAAGTTCTGTGCATATATAAGCTGAGCCAGTGTCTCAAGCTTAAGAAGATCATCCGCATTAGCCTTCTTCTCAGCCTCTACTCTCTGCTTCTCGTACTGCTTAACACCATCATAGTAATCATCCCAGCTGTCAGCTAACTTCTTCTCACCATCACGAAGGTCTTCCCAGCCCTTATCAATCTGCTCCTGACCATCCTTAAGTGACTCCCAGCCATCATCAATCTGCTCCTGAGCGCTCTTTAGCTGCTTCTCAGCAGAGGCGATTTGCTTCTCGGCTGAGTCAAGGGAACCTTTTTGCATTGACAATTGCGCATCAGCTGAACCAAAACCAATCGCCGACTCCATTTTTAATTTTTCTATGCCGCTTTTAATATTAGCTACACTACTCGTATCTATTCCGGCATCCTTTAGACCTGAATCCATTTTCTTGAATTCATCGCTATTTTTTATTGCGGATACGGTACCGTCTTTAATCATATACTCTGGAGTCAATGCTGCCAATTTAGTATTCATTGCTGTCTTAGCATCTCCAGGAGATACAGCATCCGTATCGCTATGGGGCAGTTCAGCTAAAGTTAAAGCCGCATCCAATGAATTTTTCTGATCCACACTCATTGGATCATCAAAACCGCCCTCGTCTATCTGAGTTATGCCATTAGTTAAAATATCTATTTTACCTTTAAGCTCATCCCTTGCCTTTTCAGTATCAGCTAAATTCTGATAAGCTGAAATCATAGTATCCGAGTTAGCAAGCATCTCAATGATGCCCTTCTTTTTATTCTTCAGATCCTCTTCAGCCTTCTCAAGCTTTTCCTTGCCTTCCTCCAGATCAATCTTGCTCTGGTAGAAGTCGCCACGGTTAGTATCTAACTCCTTCTGGGCATCCTGGAGGTCTACGATACCATCAGCAAGGTCCTGCTGCGATTCGATGAGCTTATCCTTGCTCTCCTGGATAGTCTTACCAGAATCATTAAGCTGCTTCTTAGCATTTTCTAACTGCTCCAATGCATCTGCGAAGGCATCATCAAGAGTAGCTAATATCTTATCGTTAAGTGCATTAACCTTATCTTCGTTAAGCTCAACCTGAATACTCTTATCTACAAGACCCATTGCAGATACTGATGCAACACCGTCCTGTCTCTCGAACTGTGGCTGGATGTCATCACGTACGAACTGTGACAACTCCTCGATGGACATACCTTCCCTACTTACAGCAAGGTATACGCTTGCCATCATATCAGTACTAAGTTCCATGATAGATGGTGTACCACAGTCATCTGGAAGAACTGAGTCCAGTGTATTAAGCGCACTGGATACTTTAACCATGGCACTATCCAAGTTGGTTCCATCCTGGAACTCTAACTGAACAATTCCGTAGTTCTCATTACATACACTATATACATTCTCAACGCCATTGATCGTACCAAGAGACGCTTCCATCGGTTTACACACTTCTGCTTCGACCGTCTCAGGGCTGGCACCTGGATATGTAGTTATTACTAATAAGTAAGGAAGTGATACCTCTGGCAGCAGGTCAAGCTGCATTCGAGTCATACTTACGATACCCAGTACGATTGCAATGATT
>JAZLFL010000148.1:0-11629 GCA_045615825.1 Lachnospiraceae bacterium | reverse complement strand
TACGAAAAATTAACATATAAACGCAAACTACATAATAACAAAAGCACGCTTAAGCGTCAACTATAAGCGTGCTAATTTCTTCCTATTTAATGCGTTTTTTGCATTTTTATGCAAAAATTGATGCGACTACATCTTCTTATTCATTATTGCATCAATGGACTTGATACATGCATTTCTAAGACCATGCTCTTCAAGTGCAGCCACACCACAGATTGTTGTTCCATTAGGTGAACATACCGCATCCTTAAGTGCTCCGGGATGTGTACCACTCTGTAACTGAAGCTTCGCTGAACCAATCATTGTCTGGCTGATTAACTTATATGCAAGTGTCCTTGGAATACCATATTTAACTGCTGCATCTCCATATGCCTCCATAATCATATCCATGAATGCAGGACCACAGCCTGATATGGCACCACCGATTCCCATCAGCTCTGTAGGCAGCTCCTCAATCATACCAAGTGAACCAAACAAATCCATAAGCTCTGCTCTCTCGGCACTTTCAAGCGTGTTAGCTCTTTCGAATAAGAGCACACCCTCTCCCACCATTGACGGAGTATTAGGCATAATGCACTGAATTCTTACCTTGTCGCCAAGTATCTCCTCGTATGTGGAATATGTCCAGCCTGCCGCCACTGATACCAAAGCCTTGCCATAGATATCACTTCCAACCTCTTCTATAACATCCTTAATCTGATATGGCTTACATGCAATTATTACCACATCAACACTCTGTACAAGTGCCTTAGGTGTAGGTGCCGGAATGAATCCAATCTTACCAGCGTTCGCCTTAAGCTTGTCCTGATGTGGTGCGTAAGCATATACATCAGTGCCATCAATTTTGCCACTATAGATGAATCCGGCAGCAATAGCCTGCGCCATATTACCCATTCCAATAAATCCGATCTTCACAATAAGCCTCCCTTCGGTCAACTAATATCTCAATTATACTGCAAACTGGAAGATGCAGTATGCAAAATAGACTGCGATTAAGACAATTCCCTGAGCTCTGTAGAGCTTGCCCTTAATGAGGGCTGGCAATGTCATAAATAACATTACAAAAAGCATAAGTGGCAGATCCACAACAAGTGATGCATTCATGCCTCCATTAACCTTCGCAGCTGGCACAGCAAATGGTGCAATACTCACTGATATACCGCTAACAAGAACCAGATTAAAGAGGTTGGCTCCAATAACATTACCAAGTGATAATGCCCCATGTCCCTTGGCAAGTGATGTGATAGCTGTAACAAGCTCTGGAAGTGATGTTCCTAATGCTACAAATGTAAGTGCTATTACTGATGCTGGAACACCGAGTGCTGTCGCAATATATGTACCATTATCTACAAGCAGATCAGCTCCTACTGCAATAGCAGCTGCACCGACGATAAGCAATATAATCTCTTTCCAAAGTGGCTGCTCAGTCTTCTCTTCCTCTTCCTCAGAAGGCTCATTATTAACAGGTGCATTACCTGAGAATGCCTGCTTAACAGTGATAGCCATATATGCCACGAACATGACAAGAAGCATTATTCCAACTGGTCTTGAGAAGAACTGTGTAGTATATGCAACAATTACATATGCCATTGCTGCCAGAAAAAAGAATGCAACTGGAAGTCTTAAGCTCTTCTTCTCAACTGGCGCAGGCTTAACTGCTATTGTGATGGCAGATACTAATGCGGTATTGCAGATGATCGAACCAATGGCATTACCATATGCCATGTCGCCAATACCCTTGGCAGCAGATGTTGCCGATACCATAACCTCTGGAAGTGTAGTGCCAATCGATACAACAGTTGCACCAATTAATATCTCGGGAATATGGAATCTCTCAGCAATACCTGTGGCGCCATCTACGAACCAGTCACCACCCTTAATTAACAGAATCAATCCCACTATAAACAATAAAACTGCTTTAATCATAATCGATACCTCAAGTCTACATTATTCCTATATATATAATTGGTTTGGCCTTTCCATACCATATATTACCAACGAGTTCGTCCATTGTCTTAAACGGACCGTGTACATATCCATTGCAGTATACGTTATGTGCAGTGAATCCATCCCTATCCTTGGTAACTGCCACTGTATGTATCTCCTGCATCAGGTCCTCACCATCATTATAGAAAGTCATTATAATAGCTCTTGCCTTATCAGTAAAAGCTGTTATGTCATACTTTTTCTTACCCGGTATATAGACATCTGTATTATATCCCAACTTATGCAGCATATCCACTATTGCATTAGGGGCCACTCCGAACTTACCGCTGTGAACTATACCATCCCTCTCATACTGCGATATAAGGTAGCTTAATGACGCCCATCCGGTAAGCTTGCCCACGCCGTTCCACATTCTGTTTGTATCTGCCAGTGCCTTAATGACATTATATGTTGCGATTACCTCACAGCCTGCAGCCTGCATGGTTGCCCTGCCTATATGCATATTGGTAAGCGCATTCTGACACTCTATAAAGCGAAAGCCAGGCTCCGCCTTAAAGTTCGATGTATCATGGCTGAGACTAAGTGCTTCTCCTTTTCTCTGAAGCTTTCTTAAGATATTAAGAATTCGAAGCAGTGCCTTATTGCTCAAATGCGCCGGTATGAACTTGCATATCCATGTAACTAATTTATTCATAAGCCCATTCTACGAAAAAAACCACCGGATATCAATCCGGTGGCCCTTAACTAATTCAATATTATGACTGTAATTATTCAGCCTCTGTGTACTTAACAGCGATCTCTGAAATAGTACCATCTGCAAGCATCTTCTCTACAGAAGCATTAATCTTATTAAGAAGCTCTGTGTTACCCTTCTTAACTGCGATAGCGTACTCCTCAGACTCGAATGCTGATGGATCCTCAACGATCTTAAGACCTGCATTGTCCTTGATGTACTTAGCAGCTGTTGCAGAGTCGATAACTACTACATCACACTTGCCATTAACAAGCTCTAAGATACACTCTGTACCCTTCTTGAATGCCTCATATGGATATCCGAAATCGTTAACGCAAACCTCGCCTGTGTAACCCTGTACAACTGCGATTGTCTTGTCTGCCATATCTGTTGCCTTAGCAATTGTAGAATCTTCCTTAACGATCATTACCTGTGTAGCTGTGTAGTATGGTGTAGAGAAATCAACTGTTTCCTTTCTCTCATCTGTAACAGTCATACCAGCGATAACTGCATCGATCTGACCATTCTGAAGTGCAACTAATAATGAATCGAACTCCATGTTCTCCATAGCTGGTGTGTAACCGTTCTCCTCTGCGATCTGCTTAGCGATTGCAAGGTCGATACCATCGTACTCACCAATAACACCATTAGCTGATACGAACTCAAATGGTGGGAACTCAGCATTTGTAGCGAATGTAAGTGTATTACCTGCATCTGCCTTAGATCCACAACCAACAAGTGTTGCCATAACCATTGCAGCAACTAAAACTGCTGCTACTAACTTACCTAACTTCTTCATAATATTTCTCCTCCTCTTATATTATGATCTGTCACCCTTACGGAGTGCATACTCTATCTTCTTAAGGCCAATATTGAGAACCTTAATAAGAACATAATAAATAATCGCTATACTTATAAGTGGCATGAATGCGAGGAATGTAGCACTCTTAATGAAGTCACCGGCCTTCTGAATATCCATAAGACCAACATAACCTACAATAGCTGTCTCCTTAATAAGTACAATGAACTCGTTACAAAGTGCAGGGAACACATTCTTAAGTGCCTGTGGAAGAATGATATGTACCATTGTCTGTCCACGGCTAAGACCAAGTGCTCTTCCGGCCTCTGTCTGTCCTCTGTCAATTGACAGGATACCTGCTCTGATAATCTCAGATACATAGGCACCACTGTTAATACCGAAGGCAATCGCAGCAATTATCCACTTCTCCCAATGAATGGAAGCAAATACTACGAAGTAGATAATCATAAGCTGTGTAACGGATGGTGTTCCACGAATAACATCTGTATATACACCACCAATAGCCTTCAAAATCTTATTCTTGGAAAGATTACAAAGCGCAATCAGGAATCCTAAGATAAGACCAATTATAAGTGCCAGGATGGTAACCTTAATTGTTACACCAATACCACTTATCAATAAAAGATATCTGTCTTCCTTAATAAAACATCTAACGAACTGGTCGCAAATATTAGCCCACCAACTACTCATAAATCTCTCCAACCTTGCCAATTTGACAGTCCCATAAAAAATACGGAAAAATTATATCATATTAATTATTTTAATTGCAATAATTAAGCCGTCAAGAAAGCTTTATACAGTTTAATAGCACTTTCATCATCATATTTACCTTCCAGTTCTTCAAGCTTAAGCGCTTTAAGAATATAGATTGCAAGATTTCTATTGGCAATATTAGGATTATACTTACTTGCTGAGAATAATATTGAATGAACTATATTAAGTCCTAATGCCATAGCATGCTCTCTTTCATTCTCATATCCCTGGGCAATTCTTATAACCTTTTCCTTCGACATACTTTCAGTTGCATTGCCTAGCTTGCTTGCCAGTGCTTCATTCTTACCATCCTGTAAGCTGTACATGGAACCCATAATCTTATCAGCAATACTCTTACCCGGTCCCTTGTAGAAATCTTCAATAGCTCCAGCATCTCTAATGTAATGTGCGATCAGACTAATTGTAGTCTTAACAGCTGTAAGGAGACGTGCATTTGCCGCCATTGCTACGCCACCGATTACTGATGCAGCATCGCTTGCCAGATCTATCACACTACCTGCTAATGAATCAAAATATTGTCCCCTAAGATAGAAGGCGCCCTTGTCGATCATATAATCATTTCTTTCTATGGCCTTTTGGCTTAGCTCACGCTCGTCAGTGGTCTGTGTTTTACCAGCCTTAATAATATTAGCATGATCCTTAGCCTCATATAGACTCTTCTTACTTTGCTCAGACTTAAGTCCTTTTATGTTTCCAATCTGATCCTTAATATTCTTAAAGTTCCTAAGATCTCCCTTGGTATAATTATAGATTTTAGCTGCTGTATCTTTATGTTCCTTTACATAATCCACAGAGTCTTTAGCAAAATCTGCAGTGTCCTTAGCAAAATCAATACCATGCTTAGCTACATACATAGCAGGTGGCGAAGTTAATATATACTTTCCTACCATGTAAGTAACTCCTACTGTGGCCTTTGCACCAATATACACATATTCACCATTCTTATAGACAAATCTTCCAACAGGCTTTGCAACATTCTTATATACAGCTTCTGCCACCGGCTTACTTTTTTCAGCAAGATACTTGGATTCAGCATACGCATACTTACCAGCAGACTTACCCCATTTGTACGCATACTTACCAGCGGTCATGCCCCAACCAGGTACTTTTTCTGGTACGTGGAAGGTTGCCGCAGAGATAAGTTTAGCCGCCTTTAGAATAACCTTTTCATATTTTTGCAATATCTTATCGACCTTCTCTACGTATGGAACGCCGGCAACTATCATGAGTTCAACAGTCGCCCTTGTAATAGAGTCCCTCATTTCACTGGTGCTATCTGCATATTTCAGTTCAACACTCTTCTTAACCACATTTTCGATATGACTAACCTTATTTTCAAGGTTTTTCGACAGGGTAGGTCCTGCAGTCAGCTGATATTCCCGACTATTAATACTATTCATAGTCTCGGTATTTAGAACCTTAGACAATACCTTTCTTATAATTCCAGTTGGAATCTTCTTTAAAACATCAGGTTTCATATCCTTGGCTACACGATTCACAAGTCTGTTTCCGGTAGTATGAATATTTCTTCTAAGCATCCTGTCTGCAAAATCCATTCGACCAGTTTGAGAAAGATTACCCATGGAACGATGCATCTCCATGTTCTGCATCTTGGTATCCTTTTCATTCTCTGTACGCATTACGAACTGGAGTGCTCTCTGGAAAAGCTTCCAGTCAATAGCAGTGTTACGTTTCCAAATAAATAATCTCTCGCCTGCCTGGAGTTCATCAATATTCTTACCAGCATAGTCCTTGGCCGACAAATCATCTGCAATCTGAGTAGATAATAGTGATTTACCTGCATTAAGAATGTTAACATCACTGCAGACAAAGCCTCCATTTTTGGCATATGCATGCTCTATATAGTCATCTATCAGCGCATAACGGGCAGAAGAATCCACATAATCTCTGTCGCTTGCGAAAGCGACATTAGCAATCAGGTTCTTCTTAGATATATCAAGAATTTCTCTATGCTCGAGCGCGCGAATAAATAATGCCTTCTGTCTATCAGTCAAGGCATTATAGCCTCCCCAAAGTACTGCCTGCTCATCGCTTTCGATCTGGCGGACAATACTCTCTTCGAACTTATCACGAGACATTTCCTTCAAATCTTTTATTTTGTTGTATTCTCGAATTGCCTTTGCATTACCGCTCTTCTCTATAAGTTCAGGTGCCTTACTCACAATATTCTTCTTCGTAAGATCATCCTTAAGCTCGTTCATAAATCGAAGGGCACGGCTGACTAGCTGCCAGTCTACCAAGGTAGATCGTTCGAAGCTACTCGCTTCAAAGTCGGATTTACTTAATATTCCGTCACTGCTTATATTCTCCTTAATCTGGAATGATAAGATTGTCTGCATAGCAGCCGTATATCCGCTAGTCGTATCTCCTCCACCTATAAGCTTCGCTCTTTCTTCGTGGCTGGCAAGATACAGATCCTTAAAGGTCTGCCTTGCTGCAGCATTAACGTGAGGAACCTTTGTGCCAGACGACATAAGCTTCGTTGCGTCTACCGTTACATAGTCCATCATTGTTCTGTCTTTAAGTATTGCAGACAGAAGCTTATAATCAGCTTCTGTCATTGACATCAGCTGGTCTCTTATATTATCAATCTTAATTCCCTCATGAACTTTATCCCCAGCAGCTTTCTTAACATCTGAAAGACTGTTGAAAGCTTTCTTTTTAGAGTCTATAACCAGATAATCTAAAATACCCTTTCTAAAATCCTTGAAATCGCCATAAAGATTACTCAGTTCTCTCCACTGTGGCTTACCAAGTTCTTTTGCAGCCATTATAGTATTGCCTGCATTGGCCAGTGTCTCCATGCTAATAGGCATATTCTCACTACGCTTCTTTGAAATCTCCTCAACAAATGCAAGTGCCTCTTTTACAGCATCTATGTCCAAGGTGCTATTTTTCTTAAGCATATTATAGAAGCTTCTTCCATAATCAATTCTAAGCTTAAGCTGCTTACCAGACACATAATCTGATATCTGATTTGCCATAACAAGTGCTTCTGTTTGTTCACCTGGGACCTCGTCAAAAAGTCCTGCATATGCTTCGCCTATCTCTGACTTTTTAGATCTTAATGAAAGGCCCGCAAAGAATAACTGCTGTTCCTCTGCATTAAGTCTCTTAAAGTTTTTGATAACATCCTTGTCCTTACTCTCTAATAATTTTCTAAGAACATCATCAGGCGATTTCTCATCATAAGAAAGTCGGCCATCACCCTGCAATTCCGAATAATACACTGCACTGTTAGCATTAGTAATATTCTTACGGATATGGTCATTTTTCAAAACATCATTTATCTTTTGTGTCCAAGCTTCTATATTAATTGATGTATCATGAGTATCGTATATGTCTTTCTTAAAATACTCTCTTAAACCAGTCATCAGATATCTCTTATGCTGGAATGGAAGCGCAGCAGTCTTAGGATTTTCATCTAATTGCTTATTAAGCAGTTTATATACAGAAGCAGCTACTGCATAGTACTGTTTACGGTTATCAGCTATGTTATTAATTTCCGCACTGCTTAAATGATACATAGCATACTGAAGACTTTTAATATCTTCTTTAACCTCGTTAGACAATACTACATCTTCATATTTTTCTTTAGCCATCTCCTCTATATTGCTATATACCTGTTCAAAGTCTCTGAACATAGTTGTATTTGTGATATTAAGCGCTGCTATATCAGCTTCTTTTTTGGACTTGTCAACTTTATTTTGACCAGCAATTTCCTTATCAAGTGCCTTCCTCTGCTTTTCAGTCAGTGGTACATCTTCATATTGTTTGCCATATTTCTCTCCATCAAGGTCTTTTATCTCTTTCGTGCCATAATTTACAGATTCTGCAGCCGGAGAGCTATTTTTCTTAACGTCCTTAACCTTATGATCCTTACTGTTAATATAAAGGTATAGTAGAGCCTTTTTTCTCTTATCTTCCATTTGGAGTTCAAGAGCTTCAAGCTTGTCAGGCTCATATTTTAGATTCTCTTTTTCAACTGTGCTAACAGCATACTTCTGCCCTAACTCTTCATTAACCTTAAGAATCCAGCGAATATGTCTTATGAGTTTATCCCCACTGATACTACTATGTGTTGCCATAGCATCACATAGGAATGATCTCACATAATCTGGCAGCTCCACCCTCTGCCCATGAAGTGCAATCTTTTTAAGTGCTGCATCAATGTCCTTTAACTTGGCATCTATAACCTTTTTTTCAATAGTCTTTCCAGGCGCAATACTATTAATATTTTTGCGCACCTCAAGCACAGAAGCCTTTGAATTGAATATATATGGGTTATCTATTCTCTTCCTATTAAGGCGATTTAAGAATCTCTGGTCCTTATTAGCCAAAAGACCTGCAGTTTTCTTGATTCTTATATTTTCGATAGCTTGTTTTTCTTCTTTATAATCATCATAAGCTTTTTCATTAAT
This sequence comes from Lachnospiraceae bacterium, assembly GCA_045615825.1. Taxonomy (GTDB): domain Bacteria; phylum Bacillota; class Clostridia; order Lachnospirales; family Lachnospiraceae; genus Colinaster. Next base: position 2,916 of record JAZLFL010000148.1, on the reverse strand, counting down.
ATTCGTCTTAGTATCACGCTTTAGTTCATTGTATGAATGTATATAGTCCTCGCCATACTCCTTCCATTCAGCCTTGAATTCAGCTGGCTTTAGTTCGACTAATTGATCAAAAATCCTAGCTATTAAAAATGTAAAAGTCTGAGAATCATTCTTAAGTGATACGTAACCCTCCTTTAGCTGCTTGTTCATATATGCAGTATTACTCTTATACTGTTCAAACTTCTTCCAGATAGATTCCTTAAAGGTTTTAGGGTTCTCGATAAGCTGCTTCATAAATGTGCTGTCTCTACGCATCAATTCATAGAGTACTGCTCGCCCAGCACCCTTAAGCCTATATTCTGCCTCCTCATTCATCTCCTTTAAGACATGATTCAAAGAGCCTCCCAAACCTGGTACTTCCGTATTCATAAATGTATCTGAATAATGCTTAAGCTCATTTATCCATGCATCTTCAGTCATATTCTCATCAAGGGAACCATTACTTGAAACAGCTACTCCCTTATATACATTCTCAAAGTTATCTAATAGGTACTGCTCGTACTCGAAGTCAGTCAGTCCAACTTTCCTAGACGCACTAATAAATGGCGCAAAGGTACTGATAATATCCTTTTTAAATTCTTCAAATTCATTGTCGTTACTAGTATTAAGAACATTCTGAACACTAGATTTCTTTAGAAGATATGGGAGGATTGGCACAAGCTTCCCATTATCTTCAAACTTAAGCATTTCGGTTCTTTTTTTGTTTAACTCTGACATATTCTTAACTTCTTCGTCAGCCTTAAACTCGTCAAAACTACCTGAGTTGGCATTCAATTCCAAGTTAATCAAAAGGTCTTGATATGTTCTGAATCCATATGACTCTATATTGCTCAGCTCTGCTTTCCTGCGCTCTTCTTCATCCTTTATCTCGTCAACCTCTATCATATTTATCATAGCTGATTTAAGGTTGCCGTAGATTAATTTCTTATCCTCGGTATCATGATCCTCAAGAACGATAGCTGTATCAATTGCGCGTTTCTTTATATTTTCTGGCACAACAATAGCTTTAGCATATTCCGCATCAGAGAATGCAAGGAGAGCCTTCTCATTTGCCCCGCCTGCACTTAACAGTTCAGCATTAAAATCAAGCATCTTGAACTCTTTAATAACGCTTGAAAGCTTAAGCTCCTTGTCCTGGGTTGAAAGAGCTGATAATATCGCCTCTCTCTTCTCATCAGCTGTTACAATCTCTTTGAATGTCTCGTATATAGGATTTTTAGTAAGCTTATCCCCCGTAAGGCCAATCAGCTTCTCAATCTCCACATTCTTTTCCAGCAGCTTAAGCATCTCAAGTCGGCAGTCTGCTTCCTCAAGACGCTTCCAGTATTTATGAGCCTGCTCTGATTTACGTACACGCTCTGGCAGCTTGAACTTATCACGCTTCAATAAAGTAGACTTTTCAATCCCCCAAACACTATACTTAATTGACTCTTCCTCAAGTGGTTTGAATAATGATACAATGGCAGACTTATCCTGCACTCTTTTAAGTTCCTTCTGGTACTCGTCGTCTGCCTGTTCCTCCTTAACCATATTGTCAAAGGCGGTAGAATCGAATGTTCCATTCATAACTCGGCCAAGTACACGTATTTTAATGTCATCGCTGTTTTCCTTTAACAGAAAATCATTAAGGCTCTTCTCAGATGCTATAACATTGTTCTTCACTACGTCGTAGCATTTCATGAACTCTTCATAATTTAATTTGGCAAGATCTTCAACCTTCTCAAATTGGTCAATCTGTGGTGCAATCCTTTTAATGGTGTCATTAGCTTTGAATATATCAAGGAAGAGCTGACTATTATTCGTTAATAGTCTCTTAACCTCTTCATTGTTAACTCCGCCAAAGCCTATAATCCTTTTAGTAGCCAGTTCAATGAAGCTCTTCTCCTTGTGCTGAAAGAGTTCCTTGGCCTTCATTCGACTATTATATAGAACCTCAAATTTAGCCTTATTTCTATTCACCATCTTCTGGTAGATAAGCGGATTATTCAATTCAGCCTCAACCTGTGACACATATTGTTCAAGTGTACAGTTTATAACCCTTATACCTATGACATTTTTTATTTCATCACATAATGCTCCTGCATAGTCTGCAGCAGGAGCAAGCTTCCCTACAATATCTGTAAGTACGGAATTATAGAAATTAATCTTTTCACTAAGGAAATCTGTATATTCTTTGGCAGAATCATCATCCATAAGCTTTGAGCTATCAATAGCTCTCCAAAAATCCTTATTATATTTGAAATCTGGAAAAGCCTCAGCAATTTTCTTTTGTCTCTCTACGAGCGCATCACTCTGATAAGTCTTTAAGATATCTTCTGCTTTATCCTTAATAAAAAGCTCCACCTCTTCTTCTCTCTCGAAGAACGAGGATCCTAACATATTTACCAGCTCTTTAGTAATCTGATCCTCTCTTTCCTTATTGCACAGAGTAGCCTCAGGATGAGAATTGACATAGTCACCGATGATTGAAAGAGAAGTATGTACATTACGATTGTATCTCTCTGACATACGAAGCAGACTGTCTCCCCCGTCATCTGCAGGGTCGGCAATCTTATTTGTCTTAATAGCCTCTCTAAGTTTTGACTGGAACAGATCATTGTACTGATCTAACACCCAGCCAGCAGTATTACCACGATACTTTTCAACAATATCCGGAGCAAGTCTCATTATTCTCTCAACCTGTTCATCGGTAACAGTGCTATTATCCAATTCTGTTTTCCTGGCCTCAACTTCGTCTCTGACCTTCTGCTCTGCAGCAAGCTTTTTAGCTTCCTCCTTAGCCTTTTTTGCAGCCACAATATCTTCTACTGATTTAGGCGCACTGCTGTTTAACGCTTCCTTTCTTTCCTCTTTCCATTTTTCAGTATTTTTCTTACG
>JAZLFL010000147.1:0-4901 GCA_045615825.1 Lachnospiraceae bacterium | reverse complement strand
ATCTGCTGAAAGGAAGATTACGTTGTCAGCTGCAGGACCTGCAGAAACACCATTAACCTCTGAAGCAATATTGTTAATATGATCGATTGGGTAAGAAACACGAGTATTCTCTGTTACGCTCTTATCATCGAAATCAATTGTTCCATCAGCTGCTACTGTAACGTTCTCAAGAAGAGCGTTTCTCTTAATAGCATTGTAGATATCTGGCTCAGACTCCTTATCAAGTCCGATAACCTTTGCATAACAACCACCCTCGAAGTTGAAGATACCGTTGTCATCCCAACCGTGCTCATCATCACCGATAAGACGTCTCTTAGGATCTGTAGAAAGTGTTGTCTTACCTGTTCCTGAAAGACCGAAGAAGATTGCTGAATGCTTACCATCCATATCACAGTTGGCTGAGCAGTGCATTGAAGCAATACCCTTAAGTGGAAGGTAGTAGTTCATCATTGAGAACATACCCTTCTTCATCTCTCCGCCGTACCATGTATTGATGATAACCTGCTCTCTAGATGTAATGTTGAAAGCTACACATGTCTCAGAGTTAAGACCAAGTGCCTCATAGTTCTCAACCTTTGCCTTAGAAGCATTGTATACGATGAAATCTGGCTCGAAGTCCTTAAGCTCGTCCTCTGTAGGAACGATGAACATGTTCTTAACGAAATGTGCCTGCCAAGCAACTTCCATGATGAAACGTACAGCCATTCTTGTATCTGCATTAGCACCACAGAAAGCGTCAACTACGAAAAGTCTCTTGCTAGAAAGCTCGTTCTTAGCGATATCCTTAACTGTTGCCCATGTCTCCTCACTCATTGGATGGTTATCATTCTTGTAACCCTCTGTTGTCCACCATACTGTGTCCTTAGAGTTCTCATCCATAACGATATACTTATCTTTAGGAGAACGTCCTGTGTAGATACCTGTCATAACGTTAACAGTATCAAGCTCTGTGTTCTGACCAACTTCGAATCCCTCAAGACCTGCCTTTGTCTCCTCTTCGAAGAGAAGCTCATAAGAAGGATTGTAAACGATCTCAGTTGTGCCTGTGATACCATACTTGGTTAAATCAATGTTTGCCATTTTTTTACCTCTTTCTTTTATATTTAGCGCCTTCGCTATATTGCAATTCGATTCTGAGTACATTCAGAATCAGCCTAAATACATTTTAGGCCATATTCATAGTATTTTATCCCGACCCTGTTGTCAAGAAATATTCTGTTAAAAACCTAGGATTTCCTATGTTTTTTCTATATCTGATGATTACAATGCGTTTAAGAGTAATATTCCACCAGAAACAATTAAAAGTATGTAAACAAGCTTAATAAATGTTTCCTGTTTAATCTTCTTATTGATGATATTACCAATCACTATTGCTGCTGCTACCGGAATTATCGAAACAAGGGTAAGATTAATCGTTTTTGCATTATACATACCCTGTGTGAACATGTTGTAGCACAGATATATATTAAGAATTGTCCATACAGCTGATACCGTTGCACGGAACTCCTTCTTCTCACTGATAGCAACTGTTGCATATAATGCCAGGAATGGTCCACCACTTGTGAACATTCCCTGCATGGCGCCCGCCATAATAAGTGCAAGATACAACAGATACTTATTCTCTATAGGCTTACCCTTTCCAAGCAGCTTCCAGATACCGATGAGAACGACGATAACGCCATATACTATCATCAGAATCTTGGTTGGAAGTCTGTCATACAGCCATAATCCAGGTATCATTCCTATCACCATGAACAAGATCATGATACCAAGCTTTTTAGGATTGATGTATTTAATATTAGTAAAGGTAATCACAGCTGTTGATAAGAGAAAAATCAGTGTGATTGATGCTTTGGCATCGTTAATTCCTACAAGTGCTATAGATGGTGGCATTGCAAGTGGTCCACCCGCAAAACCTGTAATAGCCTGCACAATATTAGCCAACGCCAGGATTAAAGCAAATAAAAAATATTCCATAAGTAAACCTCAAAAATAGGGCCTGCCCTTAAGCAAGCCCTAATTATCATTTAGCTTCTATCAGCCATTAATAAGGCTAGAAAGAGATGTTAAGAAGCTTGTAAAGTTACGGTAGCAGATGAAGCAGCATACGATGATGATTACTACACCAAGTACGTTACTTACGATACCATTCTTAAACTCTCCCATTGTCTTCTTAGAGTTAACACAGTAGATAACGAAGAATGCGATAAGTGGAAGAATAATTGCGTTAGCTGCCTGTGCAACAAGGATAAGCTCTGTTGGAGACTTACCAAGTGTAAGTGCAAGTACTGCACCAAGAACGATAACAACAAGCCAGATAGCTCTGAACTTCATGTCCTTCATATCCTTCTTCATACCAAGAGCACCCTGTGTAGCGAATGCTGCTGATAAAGGAGCTGTAATAGCTGATGTGAAACCAGCTGCTAAAAGACCGATAGCGATGAACCACTTAGCCCATGAACCAAGGATTGGCTCAACTGCAAGTGCCATATCAGCACCGTTAGCAACCTCAACACCTGTACCATAAAGGTTAGCTGAAGCAGCTACGATGATAGCCATAGATACGATACCACCAAGACCGATTGAGATAATTGAATCAATACGAGCGTTAACTACATCTTCCTTGTTACCTGTTGTCCATCTCTCAGAAGATGAAGATGCATGTAAGAAAAGATTATAAGGTACTACAGTTGTACCAATAAGACCTACAACAGTCATAAGATTATTCTCACCAAATGAAGGTGTGAACATACCCTTGAAAAGAGCTGCCCAGTCTGGCTTAGAAGCAAAAGCTGTAACGATGAATACGAATGACATAACGATAACGATACCTGTAAGTACCTTCTCAATTGCCTTATAGCTTCCTGTCCAAAGAAGTGCAATTGCAAGAATCGAAATAATAATAACGATTACTGCCTTAGAAAGTGCAGGCACAATTGCATTAATACCAAGAATACCACCAGTGATATTACCTGTCTCATATGCACAGTTACCAACGAAAATAGCTACAAGAACGATTGCTACAGCAATCCACTTAAGAATTGGATTAGCAATCTGCTCACGAATATTCTCGCCAAGACCCTTCTTAGTAACGATACCAAGTCTTGCAGACATTTCCTGGAATACGATAGTTGCGATTGTTGAGAAAAGCATAGCCCAAAGTAATGTGTATCCAGAACTTGCACCAGACTTTGTACATGTTGTAACTGTACCAGGTCCAATGAAAGCTGCTGCTACTAATGCACCAGGACCAATGTTCTTTAATCTCTCAGTGAATTTTGACATATAGTCACCCTCCTTTTTAAAACTTGTAAGACTTCTCTTACGCCATTCTATCCTTAAGTGATACTGCTGCAATATTCTCTTCCTTCAATCTGCCCAGTATCTTCTTAACAAACTCCAAAGCCTTCTGACCATCTCCATGTACACAGATGGAATCGATAGAAAGCTCGATGTCCCTACCTGTAATGGTAGTAACCTTCTTCTCTTTAATAACTCTGATTACTCGATCAACAGCTAACTGCTCATCATGAATCATAGCTCCTTCTTTTCTTCTGTTAACAAGCGAACCATCCTCTTCGTAGGCCCTGTCAGCGAAGAACTCATTGCAGGCACGAAGTCCTGTGTCCTTAGCTGCGCTTATAAGTTCACTTCCTGTCAGGCCAAGAAGAATTATATTAGGATCAAAATCATACACTGCCTCACAGATTGCCTTAGCGAGTGCATAATCCTTACCTGCCATGTTATAGAGAGCACCATGTGGCTTGCAATGCTGAATTGGCACATCATATTTATGAGTAAATGCATATAATGCACCGAGCTGGTATGTCACATATGCCTTGGCCTCCTCAGGAGACACAACCATATTCCTTCTTCCGAATCCCATGAGATCAGGAAATCCCGGATGCGCACCAATACCTATTCCTGCCTCTGCAGCCATCTTAATTGTCTTATCCATAACTACCGGATCTGATGCGTGGTATCCACATGCTACGTTTGCTGATGTAACAAGCGGAATAATCATATCATCATTACCAATCTTGTAATTACCGAAGCTCTCACCAAGATCTGAATTCAAATCAACTGAATACATATTAACCTCTTTCTGCAAAACCTGCCGCGATTTACTTATACTTAAGATCTACATTCTTAACATCCGTAATGAGCATATATCCCGGAGAATGTGTAATAACGAATTCTGGCTTAACACTCATAAGCACCGACTGCGGTGTAACACCACATGCCCAGAATACTGGCACTTCTCCATCCTTAATATCTACCGGATCACCAAAATCAGGCTTCATAATATCCTTAATTCCGATTGCTGCAGGATCACCAATATGAATAGGCGAACCATGTACCTGTGGCATAGCTCCAGTTACCTTAACAGCCTTAACTATCTGGTCGTAAGGGATTGGTCTCATGGATACTGTTGTTGGTCCATGGAATATACCTGCAGGAGTAGTCTCAATATTAGTAATATACATAGGAACATTGCGTCCCATTGTATTATGTCTTATCTCCATTCCTGCATCTATCATCTCTGACTCAAACGAGAAGCTGCATCCTATCAAAAATGGCACAAGATCATCTCTCCAGAAATCTGAAACATCCTCGTACTCACCCTTAAGCACACCGTGTTCATATATTCTGTATCTAGGAATATCACGGGCAATATCACAGTCCTCTGCGATAAAGTTAAGCTTTCTTGAGCCAACATCACCGACCTCCAAGATTGGACATGGTTTAGGATTTCTCTGTGTGAAAAGAAGAAAATCATAGGCCAAATCTTTAGGAAGTACTGCAAGATTAGCCTGAGCATATCCAGGGCACATTCCCGAAGTATGAGTAGTAATCTTACCCTCTCTGATAAGCATTCGTGCTTCCTTAGGTGTCATTGT
>JAZLFL010000146.1:0-2960 GCA_045615825.1 Lachnospiraceae bacterium | reverse complement strand
CTAGCTTTTCTAACCAAATTTACCTTGTTTAAGGATTTTGTTCTCTGAATTATTCTTACAGGCTAAGCCTCAGAGTTAACGGCTTTACCTGTTTGGAAATCTTCAGGGTTGCATTGCTGTTAATTTGTCAAAGATCTTGTCATCACTTACTCGCGACGACTTGACTATCTTATCACCCATATTTTAGTATGTCAACACTTTTTGCAAAAGTTTTTATGTATCTATTTCAATACAATTCTTTGCTATATTAAAGCGATAAAATAAGCCTTTGTTGCATTTAAAAAGGCTCTGGTTTAACCAGAGCCTAAATAATCATTTTACTGTAAGTTCAACTGTCCCTTTCCAAGATCACTCTTGACATTAAGTACCATTTCGCCAACCTGACTTATAGAATCATCAACCTCGAATACCAACACCATCTGTTCAGTATCTCCGGCACCAATCACACCATTGTAGGCTGCCATATCGTCTAATAATAAGGTTGCCTGCTGATGAATGTTCTTACCTCCGTCAATACTAAGATTGAAGTTAGGTGATCTATAGAACATATCAAAGTTCGCATCTTCTGATGAAGAATTAGTTACATTGAATTTAAGTATTAATAGCTGGTTACCATCTGTTGCATCCATAGCCATGAACATATCTCCTCCACCATTAGGATAAGAGTCACATAATTCATAACCTGTGTAATCTACAGTGAATGCATCAAGTCCATAGAACGAACCAATATTACTTATCTGGTTAGACGATCCACTTCCAGAACCGCTTCCATCAGAAGTACTATCCGATTCAGTCTTAGCTTCTTCCTTCTTCGCATTCTGCTTCTTAGCTAAATACGATTCAGCAGCCTGCTTATAGGCAAGCTCCTTCTGTCTCTTCTCAGCCTCAATTGCTTCTTCTTTTGCTAAAGCATCTTCATCCAAAAGCTTACTAGAGTACTTCGTATCATACTTAAGCATTAAACCAGCTGCATATTCAGTTACAAGCTTTGTATCCTCTTCTGACAGTTCTGGAACTTCAGGTGCAATACCGCACGCTGTCATTGCCATACATGCACATATAAGCGATACCAATAATATGCGTTTCTTCATAATTTGAATAATACCATCATAAGTGGTGTATGTCCACCACCTAATGGATTATCCCTTAACAGCACCTGCTACAAGGCTGTCCTGAACCTGCTTACTTAATAGCAGATAAATAATAATAGTAGGAATAGTTGCAATCATAAGACCTGCACCAATTTCACCCCACTTAGTTGTATAAGCACCAACCATTGACATGATACCAACTGTTAATGTCTTATACTTAGCCTTATTAACGAATGTAACAGCAAACATAAGCTCATTCCATGTACTGATGAATGTGAAAATACTTACTGTTGCAAGAGCTGGCTTAATAAGAGGGAAGATAATAACAAAGAAGATCTTATAGATTCCCGCTCCATCTATGGCAGCTGCTTCTTCCATCTCTCTTGGGATCGATGCAAAGAACGAAATAAACAGATATACAGCCATAGGAAGTCCAAATGCTATATATGGAATAATTAACGCCCAGTAACTATTAAGAATATGCATACGGCTGAGAACAAGGAATAATGGGAGTAAAGCCGCATGAATTGGCACCATAAGACCTAAAAGAATAGTCTTTAAGAATGTCTCTCTGGCCTTCCAAATCATTCTCTCTAACGCATATGCTGCTGTTGCAGAAATAATAAGTACTCCAAAAATTGTAACTGCTGTTACAAATACACTATTAACAAAGTAGCTAAGAACATTAGCCTCAACGAAAGCTGTTCTAAAGTTACCCCATCTCCAGTGCTTAGGTAATCCTGCAACGTTTCCACCGAAAATCTCGTTATTATCCTTAAGAGCAAAAGTAAATAACCAGTACAGTGGGAAAATCTGTATAAATGCAAATATCATCAGGAGAAAGTTAATGATAGCATCAATTAATTTAGTACTCTGCTTTCTCATTATGCATCCTCCTTGTTTCTAAAGAATAGTCTAAGTGCTGCAGTAAACAGGAAACACTCGATAATTACAAACGTTGAAATGGCAGAACCATATCCGTAGTGCATCTGATCGAATGTTCTCTTGTACATATAGATAGTAGGAACCTCTGTTGATTGGAATGGTCCACCACCAGTAAGTACGAAGATAAGATCGAAAATCTTAAGAGCACCAATCAGTGAGAATGTAACACATACCTGAATGATTGGCTTCAATATTGGTATTGTGATTCTCATAGCAGTCTGGAAGCGGTTAGCTCCATCAATCTTAGCAGCCTCAGATATCTCTGTTGAGATAGACTTAATTCCTGCGTACATAATAAGCATATGGTATCCAATGTACTGCCATAAGTTAGGAATAAACGAACACATAAGCGCTGTCTTCTCATCTCCAAGCCAGTCATGTCCACTGAATCCAAGAGCTCTTAACATTACATTTAAAAGACCATAATCGCCGTTATATACCTTCTGCCATAACTGACCAATAACAACTGATGAAATAATAACAGGTATAAAGAATACTGTTACATAGAATTTCTCAGCTCTCTTAGTATTCGCTACTACAATCGCAATCAGTAAGGACAAGGGAAGCTGTACGAACAATGACAGTCCTGCATAAAGAAGCGAGTTCTTAAATGATGCCAGGAATCTATCATCATGTATAAGCTCTAAATAGTTCTTGAGTCCGACAAATGTTGATTTACCTATACCGTTCCAATCCAGCAAACTGTAATATACCGAAATAACAATAGGCACAAGCACGATAACAAACATAATTATCATCGTTGGTGCCATGAAAATCGTAATTGCTTTTTTATTTGATAATATCTTATTCATAGGGTTTCCCTTATTCTTAAAATTTAGGGGCTATATAAAATAGCCCCTATTATTTGTTCCAGTTATAAAACTATATTTTAGTAGAATACTGACTTGTTAAGCTTAGACATCT
>JAZLFL010000145.1:0-11195 GCA_045615825.1 Lachnospiraceae bacterium | reverse complement strand
ATACCGAGGTATTGGTTGAGGAGATCCTTAAGGAAGGCGCAGGCGGTCTTAGAATCTTAGATGTCTGCACGGGAAGCGGATGTATACTTTTATCGCTTCTTAATTATATGAATGGCTGCGAAGGCACGGGTGTTGATATCTCGGATGAGGCCTTGGAGGTAGCCAGGGCAAACAGCAGGCGACTTAATATTCCTGCTAACTTCATACACAGTGATGTATTTAGCGGGTTATCTAAGACGGATGCAAAATATGATATTATAGTATCGAATCCACCATATATAAGGAGTGATGTGATACCCGGGCTTATGGAAGAAGTGAGGGACCATGAACCGATGCTTGCGCTTGACGGGCATGAGGATGGTCTGTATTTCTACCGTAAGATAATAGATGAGAGCCGTGATTATCTCTCGATTGGAGGTAAGCTCTACTTCGAGATAGGATATGATCAGGGTAAGGAAGTCAGTGAGCTTATGGAAGCGGCGGGCTTTAAATATGTTAAGGTGACTAAGGATCTGGCGGGCAATGACAGAGTCGTAAGCGGTGAGTGGCCCATAGTCAGATAGTATTAATAGATTAAATGGAGGAACTATGTTCGACAAGCTTGATGATCTGATACACAGATATGAAGAGATAATGAATGAGCTCAGCGAGCCGGGTGTAGCTAATGATCAGAGACGTTTTACGTCTTTAATGAAGGAACAGGCAGAGTTAACACCGCTTGTTGAGGCGTATAAGGAATATAAGCAGTGTAAGGCAGACGTTGAAGACAGTCTGATGCTGCTTGAGAGTGAGTCTGATGAAGAGATGCGTGAGATGCTCAAGGATGAGCTTAACACAGCTAAGAAGAGAATTGAGGAGTTAGAGGAGACTCTTAAGATTCTGCTTCTGCCTAAGGACCCTAACGATGATAAGAACGTTATCGTGGAGATTAGAGCCGGTGCAGGTGGAGATGAGGCTGCACATTTCGCTGCTGAGATCTACAGAATGTATATTCATTACGCAGAAGGCCGCCACTGGAGAGTGGAGACTATGGAAATGGAAGAGATTGGCATCGGTGGTATGAAGTCAGTTACCTTCATGATTACAGGTCAGGGTGCTTATTCGGTAATGAAGTATGAGTCAGGTGTACACCGTGTACAGAGAGTTCCAGAGACAGAGTCCGGCGGACGTATTCATACATCTACAATCTCAGTTGCAGTACTTCCAGAGGCTGAGGATGTTGACGTTGTTATCGATGAGAAGGATATCAGAATCGACGTAATGAGAGCATCCGGTGCAGGTGGACAGTGTGTCAATACTACTGACTCTGCTGTACGTCTTACTCATATGCCTACAGGTATTGTTATCTACTCTCAGACAGAGAAGGATCAGCATCAGAATAAGGCTAAGGCGTATGCATTGCTTCGTACAAAGTTATATGACCTTGAGCTTCAGAAGGCTCATGATGCGGAGGCAGACCTTCGTAAGAGTCAGGTAGGTACTGGTGACAGATCTGAGAAGATTCGTACATATAACTTCCCACAGGGAAGAGTAACAGATCATAGAATTAATCTTACACTGTATAAGCTTGATAAGATTATGAATGGTGATATTCAGGAGATTCTTGATGCATGTATCGCAGCTGACCAGGCTGCCAAGCTGCTCAAGATGAATAACGCTAATTAGTAGATTAACAGTCACGTATAATGCGTGACTGTTCTGCATATAAGGAAAGTAGGAACTAACATGACTAAAGTATTCATTGATGGTGGAGAGGGAACAACAGGTCTCAGAATCCTTGAGAGATTCGAGGTAAGAGATGACGTTGAGTTAATTAAGATTGATCCAGAGCTTAGAAAGGATCCTGAGGAGAGAAGAAAGCTTATTAATGCATCTGATATTACTTTTTTATGTCTTCCAGATGCAGCAGCCATTGAGGCTGTAAGCTTAATTGATGAGGATAATGATCATACAGTAATAATAGATGCTTCTACAGCGCACAGAACTAATGAGGGCTGGGCTTATGGTCTTCCAGAGCTTGGCGCAGAATTCAGGGATAAGATTAAAAACGGTAACAGAATTGCCGTACCGGGCTGCTATGCTTCGGGATTTAATATGATTACATATCCGCTTGTTAAGAGGGGTATTATCGCACCGGATTATCCAGTTACATGTATGGCACTTTCAGGATATTCAGGAGCTGGTAAGAAGGCAATTGCACTCTATGAGTCAGAGGATAAGACAACTGATCTGTACGCACCAAGAGAGTATGCACTCAGCCAGTCTCATAAGCATCTTAAGGAGATGAAGGCTATTTCAGGACTTGAGTATGCACCAATTTTTACTCCTGTTGTAGATGACTACTACTGTGGAATGATAGTTACTATTCCTCTTTATGCTCATCTTCTTAAGGATAAGAAGACTCCTGAAGAGCTCCATAAGATATATGATGAATTCTATAAGAATGAGAAGTTTATAACAGTAATGCCATTCGGTGCTGAGAGTGGCGAAGCTGATAATAACTTCTTTGCAGCTAATGCTTATGCTGGCAGGGATGATGCACAGATATATATCACTGGCAATGAGGACAGGCTGCTTATTACAGCAAGATTCGATAACCTTGGAAAGGGCGCATCGGGTGCTGCTATCCAGTGTATGAATATTAAACTTGGAATTGACGAAGCAACAGGACTAAACATTTGAAAACCGTATTAGAAGCTTTAAAGAAAATTGATGATGAGAATGTAGAGGAGGCACTCAACTCACTCTATGAGACAGGAAGATATCTTCCTGTTATTACAGAGAGAGTGACGCTTGATGCAAAGAAAAGGGGATATGAGTCGTTATCAATATTGGATGCAGTAACCTTCTTCTACGTTATGCGTGGAAATGTTGTAGTGCATATAGGCGATGATGAGGCGCATCTTGGAACCTTAAATGGTATCTGCATTAAGATGGGCATCGAGCATTCGATTGTTCCGGTAGGTGATACTGATCCGGAGATAGAGATTATTATATTCCACCAGTCAGCAGTGTTTGGGCTTGGAACGACTTCTTTATCTGCGAAGTACAGGAATCCGGCCATGTATAACAAGACTCCTAACTATTCCATATTTAACTGCAGAATGGGTAATGGTATTGCCATATCAAGGCTTATGGATGACATCTATACGACTAGAAAGGATGCCAGCCTTGGATGGGAGCTTGCCGTTAAGGGAAGTCTCTGTAACCTGTGGTATCTCACAATAGCTATGTATCGTCCAATTCCTGTTAAGGCGGTTGAGAAGAGACTTAGTAATGATGAGTACAGGGTAAGACGTGCCATTAACTTTATCGATGAGCATTATATGGATCCGATAACTCTGGATGAGATAGCAGCAAGCATTCATATAAGCAAGAGTGAATGCTGCAGGTGCTTCAAGAGAGTTATGGACATGTCACCTATAGAATATGTTGTCAGATTCAGGATATACACGGCAGCAGCCATCCTTGATAACACAGCCGCTGAGGCACCAAGTGTATCCGATCTTGCAATCATGACTGGTCATAATAATATCAGTTATTTCATTAAGACATTTAAGAGATATATGGGTGTTACACCTACAGAATTCAGAGAGAACGCTGTTAATAACAAGAGCTGGGTTGATGGTAGTACATTCATCTAGAGAATATGAATCCGATAGAAGAATATTACGGCAAATTTAACGAGGATAAGCGACTTAACTCAAGACACGGCATGGTCGAGTATCTTGTAACAAGTAAATATATACGTCAGATACTTGATGAGCTTGAAAAGGACAGGGATAAGTCGGATATCAAAATCTTCGATATAGGTGCAGGAACAGGCAGATACTGTGTGCCTCTCGCCGAAGAGGGATATGATGTAAGCGCAATCGAGCTCGTTAAGCATAATTTATCGAGGCTTAAGGCTAAGTCTGATAAGGTTAAGGCAAGACAGGGCGATGCAAGGAATCTTAAGAAGTATCCTGATGACGAGTTCGATGTCACTCTGGTATTCGGTCCTATGTATCATCTGTTCAGCCATGAGGATAAGCTTACCTGCCTTATGGAAGCCAAGCGCGTAACAAGGCCCGGAGGATACATTCTCGTTGCGTATGTTATGAATGACTACGGCGTTGTAATGTATGCCCTGAATGAGGGACATTTATCTTCTCTGGTAAAAGAGGGGCGACTGACTGATGATTATCACTGTAAGTCTGAGATAGAAGATCTGTATGATTATGTAAGGATAGAAGATATCGACAGACTGGTTAATGACGCAGGGCTAACGAGGGATAGAATCATCACGCCTGACGGACCAACCAATTATATCAGGCCTGCCATTAAGGCGCTTAGTGAAGAAGAGTTCGGACTGTATATTAAATATGTTGAGAGTATTGCTGAACGTATGGATATGATAGGTGCAGCAGCACATACTGTCGACATATTAAGGAAGCTATAATATATACGGCAGTGCCACTGCCAATTTACTTATGTGTCATAAAATGATATCATTTTTATAAATCTACCAGGAGGACTAACGTGGTTAAGAATACTGCTAAGCATAACAGAATATTGTGTGTAGCTGCCATGCTGCTTATGACAGTGATTCTGCCAGGCTGTGGTGTTCCTAAGGCTAAGGGTGATACGCTTGCAGCCTATGAGCAGCTGGAGGCGCTTGAATATGAGGGCGCACTGATGGCTCTTGATATGGCTGAGGAGGCTGGCGAGAATAAGGCGCTCATAGCCAGAGCCAGAGGAATTGCCTGCATGGGACTTGCTGAGTATGAGGAAGCGCTTAACTGCTTTAAGGAGTGCTTAAGCTATAGCGACTGGCGACTGGATGAGATTGACTTTGATGTGAATTATTACATGGCCGATGCATATGAGAAGACCTCGGATTATGTATCAGCTGTTCAGACCTATACAGCAATTCTTGATCTTAAGGAGAAGGAAGTACTTGCCCACTATAAGAGAGGTGTGGATTATCTTATTCTTAATGACCATGATGCGGCTGTGGAGGATTTCAACAGAGCGCTTGAGCTTGCTCCGGATGATTATGATCTAAGAATCGAGATAGCCGGTAGATTAAGTGAGACAGGCTATGAGGAAGAGGGTAAGAGATACCTGGAGGATTTCTTAGCTGAGAAGGAGAAGAAGCTGTCTGATTATGACAAGGGAAGAATATACTTCTACCTGGATGACTTTGAGTCAGCCAAGTCATACTTCGAAGATGCAAGGGATGAGGATGATCAGAATACAATATTATTCCTTGGTAAGACTTATGAGATGCTGGGTGATTACAACTATGCTACAAGTACTTATCAGAATTATCTCACCAAGCATCCTGAAGCAGCTATTATCTATAACCAGCTTGGTATGGCAAGAATTCAGTCCGGTGACTATGCAGGAGCCAAGGATGCATTCTCGACAGCCAAGAGTCTTGGCAATACTGGTATTGACCAGACACTTGCATTCAATGAGATAGTTGCAAGTGAGTATACGGGTGATTTCCAGACCGCAAGGAATCTTATGGATGGTTATCTTAAGAAGTATCCTGATGATCAGGAGGCCATAAGGGAGAATATCTTCCTGTCAACCAGATAACAGGCCATTTTGGCAATATGATACAATTTAAAAAGCACAATATATAGTAAAACCAACACAAATTTGGCCACTATATATTGTGCTTTTTCATTGACTTTGACATATACCAATGATAAGATTAATTCGGTGGGTGTTTTTCGATACCCAGTAGTTTTGATATGAAAGTTGGGGAGAGTAATGATTCGGGTAATCAAGAGAGACGGAGACGAGGCAGATTTTACATTATCTAAGATCAGTGATGCGATTATTAAGGCATTTCATGCTACAGATGTACAGTATACTAATGACGTTGTTGACTTATTAGCATTAAGAGTAACATCTGATTTCCAGGCTAAGGTTAAGGATGATGCTATTTCGATTGAGGATATTCAGGACAGCGTTGAGCGTGTGCTTGAACAGGCTGGATATACTGAAGCAGCTAAGGCATTTATCTTATATCGTAAGCAGCGTGAGAAGCTTCGTACAATGAAGTCCACTATTCTTGATTACAAGGATGTAGTTAATAACTACGTTAAGGTAGAGGAGTGGAGAGTTAAGGAGAATTCTACAGTTACATATTCTGTAGGTGGTCTTATCTTAAGTAACTCCGGAGCTGTTACAGCTAACTACTGGCTCTCAGAGATATATGACGAGGAGATTGGTAAGGCACATCGTAATGCTGATATCCATATCCATGACTTATCAATGCTTACAGGTTACTGCGCAGGCTGGTCACTTAAACAGCTTATTAAGGAAGGTCTTGGCGGTATTACTGGTAAGATTACTTCAGCTCCTGCAGCTCACCTGTCAGTACTCTGTAACCAGATGGTTAACTTCCTTGGCATTATGCAGAATGAATGGGCTGGCGCTCAGGCATTCTCTTCATTTGATACATACCTTGCACCATTCGTTAAAGTTGATAACTTAAGCTATGGTGAAGTTAAGAAGTGTATAGAGGCATTTATCTACGGTGTTAATACACCAAGCAGATGGGGTACACAGGCACCATTCTCCAATATCACACTTGACTGGACAGTACCTGCTGACCTTGCAGAGCTTCCTGCAATCGTTGGTGGCAAGGAGATGGACTTCTGCTACAAGGATTGTAAGGCAGAGATGGATATGGTTAATAAGGCATTCATCGAGACTATGATCGAGGGTGATGCCAATGGTCGTGGATTCCAGTATCCAATTCCAACATACTCAATCACAAGAGATTTCGACTGGTCAGATACAGAGAATAACAGATTACTCTTCGAGATGACAGCCAAGTATGGTACTCCATACTTCTCTAACTATATTAATTCAGACATGGAGCCATCAGATGTTCGTTCAATGTGCTGCAGACTCCGACTTGATCTTAGAGAGCTTCGTAAGAAGTCGGGTGGATTCTTCGGATCAGGTGAGAGCACAGGTTCGGTTGGTGTTGTTACTATTAACATGCCACGTATCGCATACTTAGCTTCTGATAAGGATGACTTCTATAAGAGACTTAATAAGATGATGGATATCGCTGCAAGATCTCTTAAGATTAAGAGAGGCGTTATTACCAAGCTTCTTAATGAGGGCTTATATCCATATACAAGAAGATACCTTGGAACATTTGATAACCACTTCTCAACAATCGGTCTTATCGGTATGAATGAGGTTGGTCTTAATGCTAACTGGTTAAGAGCTGATATGACAGACAAGCGTACTCAGGAGTTCACTAAGGAAGTACTTAATCACATGCGTAACCGCTTAAGCGATTACCAGGAGCAGTACGGTGACTTATATAACCTTGAGGCTACACCAGCTGAGAGTACAACATACCGTCTTGCTAAGCATGACCGTAAGCAGTGGCCACAGATTAAGACAGCAGGCAAGGCTGGAGACACACCTTACTATACTAATTCATCACACCTGCCAGTTGATTACACAGCAGATATCTTCGATGCATTAGATATTCAGGATGAGCTTCAGACATTATATACATCTGGAACAGTATTCCACGCATTCTTAGGCGAGAAGCTTCCAGACTGGAAGGCAGCAGCAGATCTTGTAAGAACAATTGCTGAGAATTACAGACTTCCATACTTCACAATGTCTCCTACATATTCCATCTGTAAGCAGCATGGATACTTAAGTGGAGAGCAGGATGTATGTCCACATTGTGGGGCACCTACAGAGGTATACAGCCGTATCACTGGATACTACAGACCAGTTCAGAACTGGAATGATGGTAAGCTTCAGGAATACGCTAACAGAACAGAATATGATATAGCTAATTCTTCACTTAAGAGACCTGTAAGTACAGTAGTTACTCTCTCGGATTTCGCAGAGGATGTCAGAGTTGAGGTGAAGGAGCCAAAGGATATTAAGTATCTGTTCACAACCAAGACATGTCCTAACTGTAAGTTAGCCAAGGAGTATCTTGCGAATATCGACTACATCTTAATTGACGCAGAGGAGAACATGGAACTGGCTTCCAAGTATGGAATCATGCAGGCACCAACACTTGTAACAGTAAATGGTGATTCATTCAAGAAGTACGTGAATGCAAGTAATATTAAGAAGTTCGCAGACGAACTCAATATGTCTGTAAGATAATTAACCTAATAATATACGAACCGGGCTGGGGGTTATTGCCTCCAACCCATTCGTTATGTATAGGGATTAATACAATATAGCACGCAGTGCGTAAAGGAGAAGAGATGATTAATAAATTAGTTGAGGGTATTAAGAAGACAGGAGCACCTATAGTAGTTGGACTTGATCCAACAATGAAGCTCATTCCTGCAGGTATCATGAATAAGGCGATAGCTGAGCATGGCGAGACTTTGGAAGCAGCAGGAGCTGCTATCTGGGAGTATAACAAGGGACTTGTTGATGCAATAGCTGACCTTGTTCCAGCAGTTAAGCCACAGATTGCCATGTATGAGCAGTTCGGTATTCCAGGTCTTGTAGCATATGATAAGACAGTTAAGTACTGTAAGGAGAAGGGCCTTGTAGTAATCGGTGATATCAAGAGAGGCGACATTGGTTCTACTTCGACAGCCTATGCAATTGGTCATCTCGGTAGCGTACAGATTGGTAACACAGTCTGCAGAGGTTTTGACGAGGACTTCGCAACAGTTAATCCATACCTTGGATCAGACGGTGTTAAGCCATTCATCGATGTATGCAAGGAAGAGAATAAGGGACTATTCATCTTAGTTAAGACCTCTAATCCAAGCAGTGGTGAGTTCCAGGATCAGATGATTGGTGATAAGACACTTTACCACTTAGTTGGTGAGAAGGTTGCTGAGTGGGGCGAGACTCATATGGGCAATGATTACAGCTACATTGGAGCAGTAGTTGGTGCTACTTATCCAGAGATCGGCAAGATTATGAGAGAGGTTATGCCTAAGAGCTACATCCTTGTACCAGGCTATGGTGCACAGGGCGGTAAGGGTAAGGACCTCGCACACTTCTTCAACAAGGACGGATTAGGTGCAATCGTTAACTCATCAAGAGGTATCATCGGTGCATACCAGCAGGAGCAGTATTCACAGTACGGCGAGGCAGGATATGCAGATGCAGCGAGAGCAGCAGTTATTGATATGAGAGAAGATATTGCTTCGGCATTATAATATTTGGAGGATTTGAATATGAGCAGCTATAAGCAGGAATTTATACAGTTTATGATTGAGAGTGATGTCCTTAAGTTCGGTGATTTCACTCTTAAGAGCGGAAGAAAGTCACCATTCTTCATGAATGCAGGCGCATATGTTACAGGCGCGCAGTTAATGAAGCTTGGCGAGTATTATGCACAGGCAATCCATGTGGCATATGGCGATGATTTCGATGTATTATTCGGACCAGCATATAAGGGTATTCCTCTTAGTGTTGCTACTACAATCGCCTTCAGCAAGCTCTATGGCAAGGAGATTCGTTACTGCTCTAACCGTAAGGAAGAGAAGGATCATGGCGATGCTGGTATCTTGCTTGGAAGCAAGATTAAGGATGGCGACAGAGTAGTAATCATCGAGGATGTTACAACATCTGGTAAGTCAATGGAAGAGACAGCGCCAATCGTTAGAGCACAGGGCAATGTTGAGATCTTAGGACTTATGGTATCTCTTAACCGCATGGAGAGAGGTAAGGGCGATAAGAGCGCACTTGAAGAGATCAAGGACCTTTACGGCTTTGAGACTAATGCCATCGTATCAATGGCTGATGTTGTTGACACACTTTACAATAAGGAAGTTAATGGCAAGGTGCTTATCGATGACGAGCTTAAGGCACGCATCGATGCATATTACGACGAGTACGGAGTTAAGTAATATAGACAGTTATGGCACGCAAGTATATATTCACTGACAAGAAGCATACATATAATGGGCTGATGTCTACATCACTGGGACTTATAGATGTGGTGACACTGATTCTCACAATCTATTACACCTATCTTAACGGCGGAGTGGCGTTGTCAAGATACGCTGCGACGACGGTGCTTGTACTGGTATTTGCCTTCATAGGCATCATATTAGGACTCATTGGCAAGACAGAATCTGACAAGTTCCATTTCTTCTCCTATGTGGGAATCATACTTAATATACTTGCACTGATAATCATCAGTGGAGTGCTTTATGCAGGAGCATACATGATATGATCGAGCGTTACGAACTGGCTAAGGGCCGTATTAAAGAGATTGAATCAGAGCAGTTGGTTGATGAGGCTTACAGAGAGTATTTCCAGTCTGTAGCCACCTTCTTACTCGAAGCGGTCAAGACCTATGATGACATTGCTTCAGATAAGTGGAAAAGTGCATCGACTGAGACTAAGAAGAATATTATAGACAGCTTATACGATGAGCTGGCTAATCATTACGATGTAAGCTACCTTAATCCAAGAGTGGCAGTTAAGAAGCTGGGAGACTTCGGCCAGAGCCTTTCGGCAGTATATGCTGAGCTTAGAAGTCTTATCCCTTACGCCTTCGAACAGAAGCTTCAGGATATGTTAATTCGCTTAGAGCTTTTCTTAGAGATATATGGCGAGTTTGCCTTCGCATATTCTGATGGCTGCGAACCTTCTAAGGATGCCATTATTAACAGCATTAAGGCCTTCGCATACGACTACCTGGGCGCAGATATGGAGGATGCCGTTAACTCGCTTATTCTAACTGAGAATGGTGTGGCTGGCAGAATCCTTCAGTCAACTGATCTTACCACAACGGATTACCTGTATGAGTATGGCGAATATATAACGGATAACGAGATTAAGACAGCCAGGTATCTTGCATCGGTACCTGACGATGTCATAGACCAGATGGCTCGCACTTTTACCGAAGGCTACAGAATAGGATTCGTAACTGGGGGAAAAGATCTCTCGATTAAGGAGACTGTTGAGATAAGATATCCGATAGGCTTCGAGCTGGTTGTCAGAAGGGCGATGCAGCAGTTTAACGAGCTTGGACTTAATACAAGCTTAAGGAGAAGCTCGCCGTCGTTTATTAGAGGCAGGAGACTTGATAAGATCGGATACTTCGGTGGCATCGCCAGTAAGCAGTTCGAGTGTGACCATGAGTACGACAAGGTATTGTATTTCGATAAGAAGTATATGGAGCGTAAGTTGGAGGCCTATGCCAATGCACTTGAGAAGGTAAAGCT
>JAZLFL010000144.1:0-5605 GCA_045615825.1 Lachnospiraceae bacterium | reverse complement strand
AACTTTATAGGAGAATCCTCTCTCGGGATTATCAATCTGCATTGAAGATACGCCGAGATCGGCTAATATGAAGTCGAATTTGCCATGCTTCTCAACAACCTTATCAATGTCAGCGAAATTAATAAGCTCAACACTTAGCATATCCTCGACGTAACCTGCAGCAGCAAGTCGTTCCTTGGATTTGGCAGATTCAATCGGGTCGACGTCAAGACTTACCAGATGGCCGTTGCCCTCAAGCTTTTCAAGCATTGCCCTGCTATGACCACCATAACCGAAGGTACAGTCAAGCCCTCTCATGCCAGGCTTAATCTGAAGGAACTCAAGAATCTCATCAACCATAATCGATATATGAGTACCGGCAGGTGTGTTACCCTTAGCCTTAACATGAGTAACGATGTCCGCGTATTTCTCAGGATTTAATTCCTTATATTTTTCCTCGAACTTTTTAGGGTACTTGCCCGAATAATGAATTCGTCTTTTATGTGTTGTTTCCGACATATGTATATCCAGTTGCCTTCCTTATTTGTTAACTATAGAAATTATAAGCCAATCTTATGCTCTTTTGAAGACATAAAGATTTTCCAATGGCGGGAAAATTGATATAATAAAGGTGTTTACGGGTTACCATATTAACAAAGTAAAGAATTACAATAATGAAAGAGGGAAGGAATTATAATATGAAGATTTTTGAAGGATACCAGAAGGGTGTTAACCTTGGTGGATGGATATCACAGTGTGTATCAAGAGATCAGGAGCATTTTGATACATTTATAACAGAGGAGGATATTAAGCAGATCGCAGGATGGGGCATGGATCATGTAAGACTGCCTCTTGATTACGATATTATTGAGACAGATGCAGGTGAGGAGATTGTAAGCGGTTACAGATATATTGATGACTGTATAGCATGGTGTCGCAAATATGATTTAAGACTTATTCTTGATCTTCACAGAACCTGTGGATATATGTTTGATGCAGATGTTGAGGCAGATGGAGATAAGTTCTTCTATAGTAGCGAGCTTCAGGACAGATTCATTGCTCTCTGGGCAAAGCTTGCCAAGAGATATGGCTCTAACAGTGATATGATGGCACTTGAGCTTTTAAATGAGATTGTTAATCCTGAATTTGCCACAATCTGGAATGGAATTGCCAAGCGTGCAATTGCTGAGATTAGAAAGTATGCTCCAGATTCATACATCATCGTTGGTGGAACACGTTATAACAATGTTATCTCTGTTCCAGAGCTTGATTCTCCTTACGATGACAAGATTATCTATAACTTCCACTGTTATGAGCCACTTGTATTCACACACCAGAAGGCTTACTGGGTTGCAGGCATGCCTTCAGATCTTGAGCTTGCATATCCTGGTAGTCTTGAGGAGTATCGTGCTAAGAGTGATCTTCTTCCACAGGCACATGCAGGTGCTATCTATGAAGAGTCAGTTAAGGAACTTGGTCCTGGCTTCTTTGATGATTTATTCCAGCCAGCCCTTAAGAAGGCAGCAGATGAGGATGTTGCCCTCTACTGTGGTGAGTATGGTGTTATTGACCAGGCTAATCCAGAGGATGCTTTAAGATGGATTGCTGATATTAACAGTGTATTTAATAAGTACGGTATTGGCCGTGCGCTCTGGAATTACAAGAACAAGGATTTCGGAGTTGTTGATGCTCATTATGATGGTTACAGGGATGAGCTTGTTAAGATATTAGTTAAGTAGCTGTCATTTTGTCATATAACAGGGAGAAATTCGTAAATGAGTGAAATAACAAATTTAGAACCTGGAAGGGTGTTCTATTACTTCGACGAGATATGCAAGATACCTCATGGTTCAAGACATACAGACGCGATAAGCGATTATCTGGTGGGATTTGCGAAGGAGCATAATCTTAAGTACAGACAGGATAAGCTTGGTAATGTGATTGTCTGGAAGGATGGTAAGGGGGATAAACCTGTCATCATCCAGGGTCATATGGATATGGTATGTGAGAAGGCGCCTGACTGTGAGAAGGATATGGATAAGGAAGGTCTTGATGTCTATATCGATGGTGATGTGATAAGAGCGAAGGGTACTACACTTGGCGGCGATGATGGAATTGCTGTGGCTTCAGCGCTTGCCCTGCTTGAATCCGATGATGAGAAGCTTCCTCCTCTTGAGGTTATTATCACTGTTGATGAGGAGATTGGTATGCTTGGGGCAGCAGGTCTTGACTGCTCGGATGTGAAGGGCCGTGTGATGCTTAACATGGATTCCGAGGATGAAGGAATCTTCACTGTAAGCTGTGCAGGTGGAGTGGTAGCCGACTGTTCTATTAACATTATCAGAGAAGAGACCGCAGCTGATTATTATGAGATTACCATTAGTAAGCTTGTGGGTGGTCATTCAGGAATCGAGATTCACAAGAATCGCGCGAATGCCATAAGACTTCTTGGTCGTATGCTTCAGAGACTGTCAGATGATATAGGAATACGTCTTGTAGATGTAACGGGTGGAGCCAAGGATAATGCAATTGCAGTATCTTCCAAGGCAGTAATTGCTGTTAATGATACATCTCTTGGTGAAATAGAGGAAGTAATCAGTCTTTTGAGAAAAGATTTTGCAACTGAGTATGCGACAAGCGATCCAGATATTGAGATTATCGTACAGGCTATAGAGCATGTTCCTTTCTGTGAGGGATCAGATAAGAAGCTTTCTCCAATGACTATGGAGAGCACTGATAAAGTTATATATATGCTTGCATGTATGCCTAACGGAATCATCAGAATGAGCCCTGATGTTGATGGCCTTGTGCAGACATCTCTTAACATGGGTATTTTATCTTGTAAGAGAGACCTTTTATCAAGAGAGGATTCTGTTGTACTTGCTTATTGCTTAAGAAGCTCTGTTGCTTCTGAGAAGGATATGATGATGAGAAGACTACGTGACATGATGCATGTAATAGGCGGAAGCGTAGTATTCGAGGGTGATTATCCGGGCTGGCAGTATGCAGTGGAGTCACCACTCCGTGATCTTATGTGCGAGATATATACCGAGAAGTTCGGTTCTAAGCCAGAAGTTGTGGCGATTCACGCAGGAGTTGAGTGTGGATACTTCGCTGATAAGCTTCCAGGACTTGACTGTGTATCCTACGGACCTAATCTCAGTGAGATTCATACCTTCCGTGAGAGTATGGAGATTGAATCAGTTCGCCGTACCTACGAATTAACACTTGAGACATTATATAGATTGGCAGAATTATAAAACTTGCAAAAATGCCGGTGGGGAAGTCCCCACCGGCATTTTTAAAATTCAATTAATAATTAATCAACCCAAATAATCTCCTCAAGCTCGTCGGCTGAAGCGAATGGTCCAGGGATTGTCTTAATGCCACGATGGTTGCCAAGGTAATCATCCTGGAAGATGATGTCGGAACCGTCGCGCTCCTCGAATCTCTGCTCTGGCTCGAAAGCCTTGCCTAAGATATCACTGTTGATGATGCCATCCTTGAAGCCACCAACGATATTATAGATATTGGTCTTAAGCTTATATGAACCATTGTCATTAACAAGCTCCACCTTAATCTCAGAATCAGAATCAAGAAGGAAGTTCTTCTCATTTTTCCAAGCCTTAGCACCAGCAAGATATGCATTACCATCGCTCCATACAGGGAGATGCTTGAAGTGTGGACTCTCAAGCTTACGCATATCAGGCTTAGCAAGATCCATGTCGAACCACTCTATCCACTCATCATAAGTTGGATACTCATCCCATACATGTGTACCAACCTCCTGGAAGTAAGCAGATTCCTTAGGCTCTTCATTATTAACAGCGTAGTTCTGCACGAAGATGTTGTTGTAGAATCTGTTGTCGCCATGAAGGATTGTCATCATACCAGCTACTTCTGTCCTGTGACGGATGTGGTATGGAGTATATCTTCTCTGCTCCCTGCCATCTACCCAGTGGTCAACGCCTGCACCAACCATGGTAAAAGAACCTAAGACTAAGTTATGTACAAGGGCAATACCCTGAGTTGCCACACGAACACCATATGGTGAGAGGAGAATGTTGTTATCTATAAGTGTTGGGCCATGACCAACCTCGATGAAGATATCCTGACTCTCCATTCCGCCTTCAAGCTTTGTTGAACCTTCAGGAACGTGATTATTATGCATAAGGTTCTGAGAGATTCTTGCACCCTGTGACTCCCAGTCAAGCCATACACCCATTGTTGAATGATGGATGTGGTTTCTTCTTATTATTACATCTATTGCTGCATGAAGCTTGATACCAGAGATCTCAGCACCACCAAGCTCCATCATGTTGTTGATATGGTGAATGTGATTATCCTCGATTGTAGAGAATACACAGCCCATGCGTCCAACAATACCTGTCTGCTGGCAGTCATGAATATTACATCTTCTTACGATGTGTGAACCAATCTCTTCCTTAAGCCAGCCATGATACTGACCACGGCATACGGCATCTCGTTCCATCTGTGTTGGACTCTTAACATGCTTGTATGTGAAGTAATGATCATTCTCATCATCATAGTACTTACCAAGTGAGATACCACAGCACTTACTGTTAGAGATCTCACAGTCCTCAATAATCCAGCCCATTGACCAGTGAGGAGCTACCATACCATCCTGATATGCTGCCGGAGGAGCCCATGTTGTAGCAGCCTTCTCAACAGCGAAACCACTGAATGTAATATAGTTGATATGCTCAGCCTTAGGCATGAAGCACTCACGGCGAACATTAATCTCAATAGTTTCTTTCTTAGGATCCTTATCCTGGAAATTGGCGTAGATTACAGTCTCATTGCCTTCCTGCACACTGTACCATCTGTACTTGGTATATTCCTGTTCCCATGAAGGTGTATAGACTGGAGCACTAATACATTCCTCCAGACTGTTCGCCTCATACATCGCCTTACTGTTAATATATACACAGCCTGTGTGGCGTTCATCTTTTGCAAAATACCAGTCTCCATATACTAAAGTTGTATAAGGATTATAGCCATTAAAGATGCCGTTATCGATTCTTGTAACATACACTGTTCCCTCGTATAATTCCCAGTCTGTCACAATCTCCGCACCTGTAATTACCGCTCCAAGTGGCTCTACTGACTTATATACGATTCTGTTATCTTCAGTTCCGCCGTTAACAGGATTAACATATTCCCTGTAGATACCAGGTGCAACTAACACCTCGTCGCCGGCTTTGGCAATTTTGGCTGCCTCGTTGATACGCTTGAATGGACGGGCGCTACTGCCATCGCCATCACATCTTGCTTTTGCATTAACATAAATCTGCATGTGTAACCTCCAGTATAAATAAAAAATGACTACATTTATTATAGACCAACTTTCTTGATAATTGAAACTATAGGTTTTATAATTAAATACAATCGCGCATGCGAAATACTGGCTCCAAACGGCACGGAGCAGAAAGAGGTTAAAATGGCAGATAAGAAATTAGTAGAAGCGATTACATCCATGGATGTGGATTTCGCGCGGGTCTTTGACACCCTTTAGAACTCCATTTTAATACAAATCCACTGTTTAAGCCATTTATGGCTTATTTTTTTGTCAAATTTTATGTAATTGTTAAAGTCGGATCGTAGC
>JAZLFL010000143.1:0-2290 GCA_045615825.1 Lachnospiraceae bacterium | reverse complement strand
GTATAGACGTAAGCATCTTGGATATGTATTCCAGATGTATAACCTTATTCCTAATTTGAATATTAAGGAGAATGTTGAGGTTGGTAAGTATTTAAGTGACAATCCACTTGATACAGATGATTTACTTAAGACACTTGGCTTATATGAGCACAGACATAAATTACCTAACCAGTTATCAGGTGGTCAGCAGCAGAGAGCTTCAATAGGCAGAGCAATTATTAAGAATCCTGACATTTTATTGTGTGATGAGCCAACAGGAGCGCTCGATTACAATACTTCAAAGGAGATATTAAAGCTTATCGAAGAAGTAAATCATAAGTATGGCAATACAGTTATTATTGTTACACATAATGATGCTATCAAGAATATGGCAGACAGGGTAATCACACTTCGCGATGGTATGGTTCGTAAGAATTACAAGAACGAGCAGAAGATTGCCGCTGCTGATTTGGATTGGTAGGTGATTGCTATGAAGAATCCACTTAACAAGAGATTTAAAAGTGAACTTAAGAAGGACTTTGGAAAGTACTTCGTTATTTTTGCATTCTTAGTCCTATTAATAAGTCTTGTATCAGGCTTCCTTGTAGCAACTTCAAGTTCAATGAAAGCATATGATGATGCGATGAGCGAGATGAACGTGGAAAATGGTCATATCACTTTTAATGTTGCACCGGATGGTGCATTTATTAAGGCAATTGAAGATAAGACTGATTCAACATTTTATGATCTCTCATTTGCTAATCTTACTGCAGATAATGAATCGACTGTAAGAGTCTACGCGATGAGAACGGATGTTAATAAGGCTGTTATCTGGGATGGAAGATTTCCTGAGAGTGATAATGAAATCATCTTAGATAGGTTATATGCACAGAATAATAAGATTAAGATTGGTGATGCGATTGTTATTAATGATAAGGAATATATTATGACAGGAACAGCAGCCTTTACAGATTACAGCACTCTTTATGAGAATAATGGTGATCTTCTCTTTAATGCTACAAGCTTTAGTGTGGCAGCTGTTACAAAGGATAGCTTTGCACAGATTAGCGATAACTTGGTATCACACAATTACGCATATACATATAACACACCAATTGACAGATATAATGATAAGTTAAATGCCGACAAGGCTGGTAAGATGCTTGATGCAGTTAAGGAAGAGGTTATTAATTGTAAAGGACAAGTAATGGTTGTCGATTTCCTTCCACAGTTTAAGAATCAGGCAATTAATATGGCACATGAAGATATGGGTAGTGACAGTGCAATGTTTGTCTTATTTTATTATCTTGTAATTGCTGTTATCGCTTTCATTTTTGCAGTTACAACTGCCAATACTATCGTGGCAGAAGCAGGTGTTATTGGCACACTCAGGGCTTCAGGTTATACAAAGGGCGAGCTTATACGTCATTATATGACACTTCCGATTGCAATTACATTAGTGGCTTCTATCGTTGGTAATATCCTTGGATATACAGTACTTAAAATTGCGATGGCAAAGTTCTATTATGATAGCTTTAGCCTCATTCCTTTTAAGACTATCTGGAATGGAGAGGCCTTTATTAAGACAACAATTGTACCTATTATTCTTATGACAGTGATTAACCTTTGGGTATTAGTAAGTAAGCTTAAGCTCTCACCTATAAGATTTCTTCGCGGGGATTTGTCTAAGAGAGGAAGAAAGAAGGCATTTAGACTTAATACAAAAATTCCATTCATTAAGAGATTTAGAATCAGAGTATTATTCCAGAATATACCTAATTTCCTTACATTATTCCTTGGAATCTTCCTTGGTGGAGTAATTGTAATATTTGGTCTTTTCTTTGGACCAATGCTTGATACTTATAAGGAAATAATGGTGGAGCAGCAGATCTGTGAATATCAGTATATGGTAACATCACAGATGGCTAATACAGCTAATAAAGATGCTGAAAAGTACAGCGCATATTCACTTAAGGTTCAGAAGAAGGGCTTTTGCGAGGATGAGGTTACAATATATGGTATTGAGAATGATAGCAGATATGTAGATGTCAAGGCTATGCCAGGTAAGGCTATTATCTCATCTGCATATAAGAATAAATACAAGGTTAAGACAGGAGATGTTCTTAACCTGTACGACAGCTATACAGAGAAAAATTATAACATTGAGATTGCAGGCTACTATGATTACGAAGCAAGCCTTGCAATATTTATAAGCAGAGAAGATTTCAACGAAATGTTTGATACTTCTATCATAAGTAGCTTCGGCATCTTTCGGGAAGAAACACCCCGGAATTTCACCGGCATCTCTGTG
>JAZLFL010000142.1:0-4875 GCA_045615825.1 Lachnospiraceae bacterium | reverse complement strand
AACATCAGCCTCATAGCTCTCAAGCTTAGCGCCATCAACTGTGAATGTGTTGATATCAAATACCTTAATCTTACCAGCGATGATATCGCTCTTAAGTGTCTCAACAGCCTCTGCTGTTCCAGGAGCAACATTCTGACCAAGCTCTGTAAGCTCTACAGAACCTGTTCCAAGTGTACCTGTGTAGTCTGTCATGATAGCTTCACCATTCTGGATGCACTTTACACAGTACTCGAAGTATGGAGCCCAGTTAATTCTTGAAGATACAAGGAATGTATTAGGACAAGCACTTGCTGTAGAACCATTGTAAGATACATTAGGAACACCAGCTGTCTCACAAGCTGTTGGAGCACCCATTGAATCTGCATGCTGTGAAATTAATACTGCACCGTTCTTAATAAGTGTATTAGCGCCTTCCTTCTCAGCTGTCTCATCGTACCATGAACCTGTAAATGTTACATCCATTGTAACTGTTGGACATACTGACTTAGCACCAAGATAGAATGATGAGTAACCAGAAATAACCTCAGCGTATGTGAAAGCACCAACGTAACCCATCTTAGCCTGGTCAGCTGTAATTGTGCCTTCCTCAATCATCTGATTAAGCTTCATACCAGCAACAACACCTGCGATATATCTACCTTCGTAGATAGAAGCGAAAGCGTTGTGGAAGTTGTTAAGACCCTCTGTATGAGCCTTAGTACCTGTAGCGTGGCTGAACTGAATCTCTGGGAACTCCTTAGCTGCCTGAATCATGTAATCCTCATGACCAAATGAATCAGCGAAGATGAAGTTGCAACCTGCATCTGCAAGATCACAAGCTGCTTCGTAACACTCCTGACCCTCTGGGATGTTAGTCTTGATTACATACTCAATACCAAGCTTCTCACATGCTGCCTTAGCACCATTGATGAAGTTAAGATCGTATGTTGAGTTCTCATCGTGAAGACAGATAAAACCTGCCTTAACTGTAACACCAGCTGCCTCTGCAGGAGCTGACTCTGTAGCTGCTGCTGCTGGAGTTGCATCTGCTGCCTGACTTCCACATGCACAAAGTGAAATAACCATTGCAACAGAAAGAAGTAATGCTGTTAACTTTTTCATTTTTCTCTCCTCTATAACAATATAGAAATATAACCTACAACTCAGAAGATAACAAAAAAAGAACGCAAAATCAATGACTGAATGTCTGATTTTGCGAACTTTTTTAGTATTTTATCGTGCAAATTGTAAAAAACTCTTTCAAATATAAGAAAGAACCCTCTAATTCACCTCTACTGTTCTCTGAATGTAATAGTGCCTGTAGCTGCATCCATAGCATCGACAATTGCAAGTGACTCAAGCTGATAACCAAGGTTACGAATAATCTGTCCACCTGCCTGGAAGCCCTTCTCAATTGCAATACCAATTCCCTCTACAGTACCACCTGCCTGGCCTACAATACCAATAAGACCCTGAAGAGCACAACCATTAGCAAGGAAGTCATCAATGATAAGAACATGATCATCCTCTGATAAGAACTTCTTACTAACAATTACATGATTAATATTCTTATGTGTAAAAGATTCAACCTCAGCAGTATACATCTCACCATCAAGATTAATACTCTGGCTCTTCTTGGCAAATACAACAGGCACTCCGAATTTAAGTGCAACTATTGCAGCAATACCAATTCCAGAAGCT
Organism: Lachnospiraceae bacterium; assembly: GCA_045615825.1. Classification (GTDB taxonomy): domain Bacteria; phylum Bacillota; class Clostridia; order Lachnospirales; family Lachnospiraceae; genus Colinaster. The sequence continues at coordinate 3,195 of JAZLFL010000142.1, read as the reverse complement.
TCGATAGTAAGAATCTTATTAATAGGTTTACCAGCAAATCTTCTCTTATACTCTTCAGCCATCTCATCAAAAAGCTTAACATCCATCTGATGATTTAAAAAGCTGTCAACCTTTAAGATATTGCCTTCCTTAACCACTCCATCCTTAACGATTCTCTCTTCAAGACAGTTCATATATCCCCCAATTACTTAGTAAGTCTTACAGTCTCTCTTGCAATAGCAAGCTCTTCATCTGTAGGAACAATCATTGTAACAACCTTATCCTCTGGCTTGGAAAGAATTACCTCCTCGCCACGAATCTTATTCTTCTCAGGATCAACACTTGTACCAAGGCACTCAATGTAGTTACCAACAAGAGCACGTACCTGAGCATTGTTCTCACCAATACCTGCTGTGAATGCGATTACATCAACACCACCCATTGCTACCATGTAAGAACCAATGTACTTGGCAACTCTGTATGCATAAGCCTCTAATGTTGCCTTAGCCATCTCGTTGCCCTCATCTGCTGCATTACCAAGATCTCTGAAATCACTTGATAATCCATTAGAAAGACCAAGAACACCTGACTTCTTATTAAGAATAGATACTACCTCATCTGCAGTAAGGCCTTCCTTATCAGCAATAAAGCTTATAATTGCTGGATCAATATCACCGGATCTTGTTCCCATGATAAGACCTTCAAGTGGAGTAAGACCCATAGATGTATCTACTGACTTGCCATTCTTAACAGCTGAGATTGAAGCACCATTACCAAGGTGACATACAACAATCTTAAGATCCTTGCGATCCTTACCTAAAATCTCTGCAGCTCTGTTAGATACGAAATCATGGCTTGTGCCATGGAAACCGTAACGGCGAACCTTATACTTCTCATAATATTCATATGGAATACCATACATGTAAGCGTTACTTGGCATTGTCTGATGGAAAGCTGTATCAAATACTGCAACCATTGGAACACCTGGCATAACATCTGCACATGCATTAATACCAATAATGTTAGCTGGATTATGAAGTGGGGCCAGATCATTACACTCAGCGATTGCCGCCATAACATCATCATTAATAACTACAGATGAAGCGAACTTCTCGCCACCATGCACAACTCTGTGACCCACAGCATCTATCTCGGAAAGTGACTTTATCACTCCCACCTTGTCATCTGTAAGCTTCTCAATTACAAGCTTAACAGCATCTGTATGATCCTTCATAGGTACTTCAGTTGTAACCTTGTCACCACCAGCTGGTGTATGAGTAATGGCACTTCCGTCGATACCAATTCTCTCACATAAGCCCTTAGCTAATACCTCTTCCTTATCAGACTCAATAAGCTGATACTTAAGAGATGAACTACCACAGTTAATAACTAATACATTCATTCTTTTGCTCCTTAATCTTGAATTCCCCTTGGTAAATTCCGCAACTAATTAATATGCTCGTCCCCAGTAAACCATCTTCGTAGCTTTCTTTCCACAGCAGACACAAGTATCCGCTATCTGCTCCTGCTCAAATGGCATACAACGGCTAGTTGCAGACATTTTTTCCTTAATAGCATCCTCACACTCACGCTCGCCACACCACATAGCCTTAACAAAACCAGGTGTCTCGTCTAAGATCTTAGCCATCTCATCAAGAGTCTTGGCTGAGTATGTATGTGCATCTCTGTGAGCTCTTGCGCGCTCAAGCATCTCAACCTGGATAGTATCCATAAGCTCTGTAACCTTAGAAGCAAGATCATCAAGTGAGCACTCAATCTTCTCACCGTTATCACGACGTACGATTACGCACTTATTAGCCTCGATATCCTTAGGTCCGATCTCAACTCTTACAGGGATACCACGCATCTCCTGCTCAGAGAACTTCCATCCTGGACTCTTGTCAGAATCATCAACCTTAACTCTAAGGCCTGCTTCCTTAAGAACACTCTTAAGCTCGTAAGCCTTATCAAGTACGCCTTCCTTCTTCTGTAAGATAGGAACAACCATAACCTGAGTTGGAGCTACCTTAGGTGGTAATACAAGACCTGAATTATCACCATGAACCATGATCATCGCACCGATTAAACGTGTTGTTGTACCCCATGATGTCTGATGAACATACTTAAGTGTGTTGTCCTTATCTGTATACTGAATTCCAAATGCCTTGGCGAAACCATCACCGAAGTTGTGGCTTGTACCAGACTGGAGTGCCTTACCATCATGCATTAATGCTTCAATCGTGTATGTAGCCTCAGCACCTGCGAACTTCTCCTTGTCAGTCTTACGTCCCTTAATAACTGGAATTGCAAGTACCTTCTCACAGAAATCAGCATATACGTTAAGCATCTGGATTGTTCTCTCCTCTGCTTCTTCTGCTGTAGCATGAGCTGTATGACCTTCCTGCCATAAGAACTCTCTACTTCTAAGGAAAGGTCTTGTCTCCTTCTCCCAACGAACTACTGAACACCACTGATTATATACTTTAGGCAGATCTCTGTAAGACTGGATATCATTCTTATAGAAATCACAGAACAGTGTCTCCGATGTAGGACGTACACACATTCTCTCCTGAAGTGGGTTAAGACCACCATGAGTAACCCATGCTACCTCTGGTGCGAAACCTTCTACATGATCCTTCTCAACATTAAGAAGACTCTCAGGAATAAACATAGGAAGATATACATTCTCAACGCCTGTCTCCTTGAAACGTGCGTCCATCTGAGACTGAATAAGCTCCCAGATTGCATATCCAGCGGGCTTGAACACCATGCAACCCTTAACGCTGGTGTAGTCCATAAGCTCTGCTTTCTTAACTACGTCTGTGTACCACTGCGCGAAATCCACATCCATAGATGTAATCGCTTCAACTAACTTCTTATCTGCCATAAATCTCTCTCTTTCTGCTCCATGCCATTTGGAGCCAGTATTTCGCATGCGCGATTGTATTTAATTATAAAACCTATAGTTTCAATTATCAAGAAAGTTGGTCTATAATCCCGTCTTTGACAGTGAAAGAACATAAAAACAGCCGAGAATGCCCATTTTATGAGGAGTTCCGGCTGTTTTTGCTATGATTCGATATGTGCTATATTTAATCCGTTAGTGAATATCCTTAGAACTTTTTATAATACTTCGCATACTTGACTTGGATATATATTCATAATCTGTATGAAAACCAAAGCTATTGTGAAGCATGTCGGTCAGTTCTGTCCTTT
>JAZLFL010000141.1:0-4803 GCA_045615825.1 Lachnospiraceae bacterium | reverse complement strand
TAATTCCATAGATAGTCTCTATACATGTTGTAAAGATAGAGAACTTGCCACCACCAACGATCTCAAACTCAACTTCTACACCAGTAGACTTACCGATCCAGTTACGCTGAATCTCCTTAGTAGATTCTGGCCAGTCAATCTTATTAAGACCGTCAAGAAGCTTCTCAGCGAATGCAGGCTGGTCAATAACCCACTGCTTCATATTCTTACGAACAACTGGGAATCCACCTCTCTCTGACTTACCGTCAATAACCTCATCGTTAGAGAGAACTGTTCCGAGCTCTTCACACCAGTTAACTGGCATATCAATATACTTAGCATATCCCTTCTCATAAAGGAGCTTGAATATCCACTGAGTCCACTTATAGAAGTCAGCGTCAGATGTAGCAATCATCTTATCCCAGTCATAATCAAAACCGAGTTCCTTAAGCTGCTTAGAGAAAGTCTTAATATTCTCCTGTGTGAATCCATTAGGATTATTACCTGTATTAACCGCATACTGCTCAGCTGGAAGACCGAAGCTGTCATATCCCATTGGATGAAGTACATTATAGCCCTGCATTCTCTTCATACGAGACATGATATCTGTTGCAGTATATCCTTCTGGATGTCCGGCATGAAGGCCTACTCCTGATGGATAAGGGAACATATCAAGTACGTAATACTTTGGCTTAGAGAAATCCCATACATCAGTCTTAAATGTATGATTCTTCTCCCAATATTCCTGCCATTTCTTTTCTATTTCACTGTGATTATATGGTTCTGCCATGTTACTTACCTCCTGGCACAAAATACAAATGGGTATGTATATAGACACATACCCATTAATTATATGTTTTTCTTATTATATTGGCAAGGTATCAATTCTCAAAATCACAAATTATTAATGACTACTGAAGCCAGAATTAAGATGATACCAATAAGCTTCATAGGGCTCATATCTTCGCCCCAGACAAATATTCCAATCAGAGATCCAACTAATGGCTCAACTGTCACAAGTACTGCCGCCTTACCGATCTCCATTCTGCTCATTCCGGCTGTATAGGTTATATATGGAATAACCGAGCATACAATAGCCATTCCAATAATATATGGTAAAAGTGAGGCACTTGTCTTACTAACCATCTCTATCGGATTATGAACAAACAGCATTGATAATCCACAGAATACAAATGTATAAAAGGTAATCGTTAATGATGAATACTTCTTAAGCGCAAAGCCTGCAAATAAAGAGTAAAGAGCATAACCAAATCCTGCACCAAGTCCGATAAAAAGACTCTTAATACTTAGCCCTTCTACGCTTCCACCAACAAGTCCTGCCACCAGTACACAGCCGACAAAGGTCATAAGTACTGACACAGCCTTAGTTGCAGTCATTTTTTCCTTGAAGAACAGTATTCCGAAGAACGTAACGAATACTGGTGAGGTATATAGAAGAACTACTGCCACCGCTGTTCCAACATTGGTTATTGTTGTGAAATAACACAATGAGAAGAAGGTAAGGCTGAATACACCTGATCCAATGAACATCCATATATCCTTAAGTTCGATTTTAAGAAGCTTCCTGTCAAATATCAGAAAATAGATTAAAAGTATTGCCGATGCGAACCAGGCCCTATAACAGGTAATATCCATTGAGCTTAGCCCGTCCGCATTAAGTGCATGAACAAATAAGCTTATGGTTCCCCAGGTACAACCGGCTATTATTACTAATATAATTCCTATTTTAGACTTTAATCTTTCCATAACACATAAGAAGTGAGTCAGATAGATACTGACTCACCTTAATCTACATCATATACAAATAACACCATGCGAAGAACAGGCTTACTGCCACCTGAATAATGGCAAATCTGTAATCAACCTGCGTATTGCTCCAGCCTGCATTCTTCCTTGCATGATCATGAAGTGGACAGCGAACATTTACTAATATCTTAATCTTAAGGAATCGTAAAAGTGCAACCTTCACAAGTCCAAGACCACCATCAAGAATCATAACAATTGAGAATGGTATATACAGAAGCGGACTGCCACTCTTAAGCGCTGCAATTGCAATAATCACACCCAATGCCCTGCTACCAGCATCGCCCATAAGCATTGTACTTGGGTTGGCATTGTACCAGAGATATGCAGCTATAGCTACAATTGCGAATACCTCTGTATAGTTATAATCATTAACATTACCAAGACGTTCAGAAAGCAGGTAGAATGAACCAATTGTAATAATTGAGAGCACTCCGCACAATCCATCAACACCATCAGTACAGTTGGTAACATTAATAGCTGTCCACACAAGGGCTACAATAAGTATTCCATATAGCCATATTGGAAGTGTCACTGTCTTACCACCAAGAAGGCCTATCACGAAGCTGTTACCATTATGGTACAGGAAGTTAACCGCAATGATAATTGCCAGAACAAGGTCAAGTGCACCCTTAAGATATTCATTCCATGGCTTATCGGCTGCATCATCGAAGTATCCAGTAAGCATACTAAGCACAATGACTGCAATATATACGATTCTCTCCATAGAAAATGGATTAAATAATATATCAGCAAGTGCAATCACAAGAATAAATATGATACCTGCACCTCTTGCCTTGCCTCTTGATAATGTACCGTCTACAGCAAAAGCTCTTCCCTGATCATGTGGAAGCTTCTCCTTAAGTGCCTTCATCAGATACATCGTAAGACCAAAGGCCACAATCATACCTACAATATAAGAAAATTCATAATTGATTAATGCTGCTAACATATCTCACCCCTATAATAATCTGTCAATTATTATATCATTACAGGCGATTATTTATAACCCCTGTATTAGGCTGTAGCCATACTTTCAAACTGCTTCTCTATATCCTTCATAATCTTAAGATATGTAGGTATCAGGAAACAGTCTGCCATAACCCACGCAAGTGGCGACGCCATACATGCGAATACAAATCCAAACTTAGGTACAATAAATAATCCCATCATACCTCTTGCAATCATCTCAAGTATTCCGGATATAACTGCTATATTAGAGTGACCAAGGCCCTGGATGGTAAATCTTATTACATTAACAGCAAGTAAGAACCAGAATGCACTAATCGTAATCAGATTCACATATCTGACATTATGAATAATAGCTGTCTCAGAACTGTCAAGGAAAATCAGGGCCAGCTTACTCGAGAAGAAGAATACGAATATAAATGCGAATACGGAATATACCATACCGATTATCATACTCTTCTTAACACCATCGTATATTCTGTCGAGCTTCTTGGCTCCAAGATTCTGTCCTGTGAAGGTCGCAATCGCAGTTCCAAGTGCATCAAATGGAGCCATAAGGAACATATTAATCTTACCACCGCTAACCATTGCAGCAACATAATCAGATCCGAGTCCATTAACTGATGTCTGAAGAAGTATACTACCGATGGCAGTAATCGAATACTGAATACCCATTGGGAAGCCAACTGCGAACAGTCTCTTAACCTCTTCACCATCATACTTAAGCTCTTCCCTGCTCATACGTAAGATAGTAAACTTTTTAACGACAAGCATAAGACAAAGTATACCTGATACAAGCTGTGACATTACTGTTGCAAGCGAAGCTCCCGATATACCCATATGGAAGCCAAGTACAAATAACAGGTCAAGTATAAGATTAAGCACTGTAGAGAATATCAGGAAATACAGAGGAGTCTTGCTATCTCCCAACGCCCTAATAATACCCGCTAACATGTTATAGAGATATGTTGCCGGAATTCCTAAGAATATAACGATCAGATAGCTGTATGAATAACCAATAATATTCGAAGGTGTATCCATCCACCTCAGTATGTCATCACACAGTATTGTAGTACCTATGGTAAAAACGACTGCCATTATGATACCTACCCACAGACATCCAGCAACCGCCTTACGAACACCCTTCTCATCCTTAGCACCGAATCTCTGTGATACCGGAATCGCACAACCAGCACACATACCAGTGCACATTCCTATTATCATAAACATAATTGAACCAGTTGCTCCAACTGCAGCAAGCGGCTCAACACCTAATACCTTACCAACAATTGCGGTATCAACAATATTATATAGCTGCTGTAATAACTGCCCTAAAAATACTGGTATCGAGAAACTAATCAGCTGTTTAGTTACGTTTCCAGTTGTTAAATCCTTAGTAGTACTCATTTTATCCTCAAAATTACGAAAATTAACTAAAATATTAAATCTTATTCGTTATAACACCAACTATATTTAATGTCAACACATAAAGAGACCCCCGGGTACAATAAATGTATCCGGGGATCCTTCACACACACCAACTCATAAAGAGGAATTATCTTATTCGTCTACGCTATTCTCAGCAACCTTCTCAGCTCTTGCCTTAACTTCCTTCTCCTGAACGTCTGATGGACACTGCTCATATCTTACGAATTCATATTCATAAGTACCAGCACCACCTGTCATAGAACGAAGGTCTGTACAATACTTGAAGATTGTAGACATTGGAACTTCTGCCTCAACAACCTGCTTGCCGTTGCCTATTGGATTCATACCAAGCACACGGCCTCTTCTCTTGTTAAGGTCACCCATAATATCACCTGTATTAGCATCAGGTACTGTAACCTTAAGGCTCATAATAGGCTCAAGTAAGATTGGAGTACCATCCATGATACCCTTCTTGAATGCCTGAATAGTAGCCATCTTGAATGCCTGCTCAGAAGAATCAACTGGATGATATGATCCATCATATAATACAGCCTTAATACCAACTACTGGGTAAGCTGCTAATGGTCCACGAACAACTGACTC
>JAZLFL010000140.1:0-10297 GCA_045615825.1 Lachnospiraceae bacterium | reverse complement strand
GTAGGCTCGCTTTCGATGGTAGGTGTTCCGGTTTTTGCGGGCTTTATCAGTAAGCTTCTGTTCGCGGAGGCGGCTGTAGGACTTGCCGGCAACGGTAAGATGCTTCCTGTAATGATAGTACTTGGTATCAGTACAATTCTTAATGCCATCTACTTCATTAAGACGGTTATTCGAATCTATACTCCTGTCTCTGACAGCGGCTATAGAACTATCAGGATGGGCGAGGTTAAGCTGTATTCAGCAATCCTTATCCTGTTTATTGTGTTAAATATTGTACTTGGTTGTAATTCGGACCCTGTGGTTGAGATGATCAGACAGGGAATCCAGATGTTCGCGTAGGGAGGGTGCTATGAATATTATGAATAATCTTCCCATAGCTTTCGCGGCAGACAGCCTGGGAATTATGTTCGCAGTATTAACTGTAATTATCTATCTGGCAGCAGGCGTGTTCTCATTCGACTATATGAAGCATGCTAAGCATAAGGTAAGCTATCAGATCTTCTATCTGCTGGCCTTCGCCGTGCAGGTACTGTTGTGCTTTGCAGCTAACCTTGTTACCTATTACCTGCTGTTTGAACTGCTTACGATTACATCAATGCCATTTGTAATCCACGAGCGTACAAGAGAGTCCATAATGGCAGCACTTAAGTATCTGTTCTTTTCGATGTTCGGTGCTTACAGTGCGTTATTCGGTATATTTGTCCTTGCGAAAAACGCGGGAACACTTACCTTCGTTCCAGGCGGAAGTGTCAGTATAGAGACCTTTACTGGTAATAGTGATCTTCTGTTAATAGCAGCAATTGCTCTTATTATCGGATTCGGTGTTAAGGCCGGAATGTTCCCAATGCATTCATGGCTTCCAACAGCACATCCAGTGGCTCCTGCTCCTGCATCAGCAGTGCTTTCTGCTGTTATTGTTAAGGCAGGTGTGCTTGGTATTATCAGAAGTATTTATTATGTACTGGGCTTTGCTAACATTGCAGGTTCTTACGTGCAGTACAGCTTCATAATCCTGTCACTTTTAACAGTATTCATGGGATCCATGTTAGCTTACAGGGAGCCTGTGCTTAAGAAGAGATTAGCCTATTCTACAGTGAGCCAGGTGTCATATATCCTGTTTGGCCTTGCCATTGGTAATGCAGAATCCATAACAGGTTCACTGCTTCATGTGTTAGGACACGGATTCATTAAGGCGACATTATTCCTTGTGGCTGGTGCAATTATTCATTACACAGGTGCTACAAGGGTTGAGGATATGCGTGGTATGGGTGGCAGAATGCCAGTTACAATGTGGTGCTACACGATAGTATCCCTTGGACTTATTGGTATCCCGCCTACAGGTGGATTCATTAGTAAGTGGTATCTTGCTATAGGCTCGCTTAATTCATTCATTCCGGTATTCTCATGGCTTGGTCCGGTTATATTACTTATTAGTGCACTGCTTACAGCAGGTTACCTGCTTCAGCTTGTAGTGATTGGCTTCTTCCCGGGTAAGGAATTCACAGAGGCTAATCCGGAGGCTGTTAAGAGAGCAGAGCCGGGATTACTTGTAACAGTTCCGCTTGTTATCTTAACTGTTCTGTCAGTAGTAATGGGATTATTCCCTAATATGCTGGTGACATACATAGAGCAGATAGTAAGCGGTCTCATATAGGAAGGAGGATAGTATGATTGCACTGGTTATATTCTTACCAATAATAGCAGGATTGCTTATTCCTCTTATTCCATGGAAGAAGCGTACTGCAATGCTTCTGTTTATAGAGGCATGCGTAATTCTTAATTCAATACTCGTCTGGTCTGTAATACTTGGTCCTGACCATACTGTTCACAATCTTGTAGAGTTCACAGGTGGACTTAGTATCTCGTTCAGGGATGACAGCCTCAGCATGGTATTCGCAGGTCTTGTGTCATTCTTATGGCCACTTGCGACCCTATATGCCTTCGAGTATATGACCAAGGAAGAGCATGAGAAGGTGTTCTTCATGTTCTATACAATGACATATGGTGTAACACTTGGAATTGCATTCGCGGATAATATCCTTACAATGTATTTCTTCTATGAGCTGTTAACACTTGTAACAGTTCCGCTTGTTATGCATACACTGACGCGTCAGGCGATTCTTGCCAGCCGTAAGTATATGTATTACTCATTAGGTGGTGCGGCATTTGCTTTCATAGGTATGATCTTCGTTATCATGTACGGCACTACACCTGATTTCACTTTAGGCGGAGTACTTGACCTTGGCAAGGTTGGCGATAAGACAGATATCTTACTGTTAATATATGTACTTGCGTTCTTCGGATTCGGTGTTAAGGCTGCGGTATGTCCATTCAACTCATGGCTTCCTGATGCCGGTGTAGCACCAACCCCAGTTACCGCGCTGCTTCATGCTGTAGCTGTTGTTAAGGCGGGCGCTTTTGCCATAATCAGGCTTACATATTATTCGTTCGGTGTGGACTTCCTTAGAGGCACATGGGCACAGTATGTGACAATGGCAATGGTTATATTCACCATTGTGTACGGCTGTAGCAGGGCGCTTAAGGAGACACATATTAAGAGAAGACTTGCATATTCTACAATCAGTAATCTGTCATACATCCTGTTCGGAGTTACCATTATGACTCCTCTTGGATTGGTGGCAGCATTATCGCATCTTATTATTCATGCGATTGTTAAGATATCTTCATTCTTCTGCGCTGGTGCGATTATTCATCAGACTGAGAGAGAGTATGTTAATGAGCTTGATGGACTTGGACTTAAGATGCCACGTACCTTTGCAGTGTTCACTATAAGTGGTCTGGCTCTTATGGGAGTTCCGGGGCTTGCAGGCTTCATCAGTAAGTGGAATCTGGCATCGGCGGCCTTCGATTCGGGCAATAAGTTAGCTTACATTGGTGTTGCAGGCCTGCTTATATCGGCGCTTCTAACAGCCATCTACATGATGGCGATTGTGGTGAGGGCTTTCTTCCCTGCAGAGGGCTTCGATCATTCTGTTAATGAAGGTGAGAAGGATCCTAACTGGATGATGATGGTTCCACTGTATATATTTGTTGTATTAATGGTTGTAATAGGTATCCACAGTACACCGCTTATGGATGTGCTTGGTTCGGTTGCAGGATTATAGGAGGGGTAAGATGAACGACGTTTTATTATCAATCGATATACCTGCCATCTGTGGACTGGGACTTCATATGCAGGTTGATGGCTTCAGATTACTGTACTGTGTAATCGCGACCTTCATGTGGGTGGTAAGTACCGTATTCTCATTAGAGTACATGGCGCACTATGAGAAGAAGTTCAGATATTACTTCTTCCTTATCCTCACTTACTTCGCTACAGTAGGCGTGTTCCTGTCGGTGGATTTCTATACGACATTTATCTTTTTTGAGATAATGTCGCTTGCATCCTTCGTATGGGTAGCTCAGGATGAGAAGCCTGATTCATTAAGGGCAGCAGGTACATATCTTGCAGTTGCAGTTATCGGCGGACTTGTGATGTTAATGGGTATATTCCTGTTATACAATCTTGCAGGTACGGTTAAGTTCGATGAACTGATTCTGCTTAGAAGCAATGCACTGTTATATGAGGGACTGGGATTCCCTCAGGCGAAGCAGAGAATGTGGGTTGCAGGCATCTGTCTGCTTATTGGCTTTGGTGCCAAGGCGGGTGCATTCCCATTACATATATGGCTTCCTAAGGCACATCCGGTAGCTCCGGCTCCGGCTTCAGCACTGCTTTCCGGAATACTGACCAAGGCAGGCGTATACGGAATGTTAATCCTTACATGCTATATCTTCATTGGAGATACCACATGGGGAGCATTAATTCTGATTCTTGGTGTATGCACTATGGTACTTGGTGCAGTACTTGCAGTATTCTCAATTGATCTTAAGAGAACACTTGCATGCTCTTCAGTATCACAGATTGGATTCATCATGACTGGTATTGGTGTGGCAGGACTTATGGGTGCTGAGAATGCAATGGCATTTAGAGGAAGTCTTCTTCACATGGTTAACCACTCACTGTTTAAGCTGTTATTATTCTCGCTTGCAGGTGTTGTATATATGAATGTCCACTCTCTTGATCTTAATGATGTAAGAGGATTCGGACGTAAGAAGCCACTGCTTCATGTACTGTTCTTACTCGGTGCGCTTGGAATTGGCGGTATGCCACTGCTTAACGGATATGTAAGTAAGACCCTTATTCATGAGAGCATTGTGGAATATACAGAGGCGCTTATTGAGGGCCATATGGCAGGAATGTTCACGGCAGGCACGATGCGTACCATTGAGTGGCTGTTCTTAGCAAGTGGCGGTCTGACCGTGGCTTATATGACCAAGCTGTATGTATGCATCTTCGTGGAGAAGAATGCTTCAGCCACTAGGCAGGAAGCTTATGATGCTAAGAAGAAGTATATGAATCCGCTTACGACCATAGTTCTTGTACTCAGCGCAGCAATAGGACCGGTACTTGGAGTAGTACCTAATCTTACAATGGACAGAATTGCTGATCTTGGAAGAGGCTTCATGCACTTAAGTGAGCATTCTGAGAGCGTTCATTACTTCTCCATGGGTAATATTAAGGGAGCGTTAGTATCCATCGCAATTGGTGCAATTGTATATATTGGAATTATCAGGCTCTCACTCTTAGAGGAGATTGAGACAGATACTGAGGGTAAGAAGGAGTATAAGTATATCAGTGTATGGCCTGAATGGCTTGACCTTGAGAATATGATATACAGACCAGTACTTTTGAAGATACTTCCATTCATCTTCGGAGTTATCTGCAGATTCTTAGACAGCCTTACTGACTGGATCGTAGTCGGACTTCGTAAGACCATCTACAGTGACAGCCCTATTAAGGTGGAGCTTGCTGAGGGAACAGCATTAACGCATACACTTGGAAGCATTGCAGGCGGCATACAGACTCTGATTAATAAGACCTTAAGACGCAGTAAGGATAAGAAGGATGTTGACTATGTTCATAAGCTTGCTATCTGGCACACTGAATACAAGGAGAACAGGTTCATCATTGTACGTTCAATGTCCTTTGGACTTATGCTTTTCTGCCTCGGACTGGTGGTTACAGTAATCTATATATTCGTTAAGAATCTGTAGGGCATTTATAATTTTGTTTTTGCGAGCTTTGGGCCTTTTGCCCAGAGCTCTTTTTGTTGTGATTTACGCCATTTTTGTTGTATTGCCGGCTAATTTTCTGTTATAATTTTCAGTGTATATTTCATCATTGGGTAAGTGTACACATTTGTATTCTGTAATGTATGGGGAATTGCATTAATGAGTGGTTTACTGGATAGAGATAATCTTCATTTTAAGCTGATGGACAGTGCTTTTGAGAGCATTGTAATCTTTGACAGAATGGGTGCCATTACCTATGGCAATAAGAAGGCACTTACCGGTCTTGGATTCGAGGATATTGTTAATGTTCAGATATCCAGGCTGCTGCCTGGAGTATTTAGCATAGATAAGGATGGATTCCATACAGAGTATCCACTTGATGGAACAGTGTTCGACGGTCAGATCTACCGTCAGAATATGACCTGTTACAGGATACATGGAATGGTCAATAAGTTAAGTGATGCAGAGTATATGCTTCGCTTCTATGATATCTCTAGAATCGAAGGTCTTGAGAAGGAGATTAACAGCGTTAAGGAGAATACATCCGATATCGATCAGATTAAGAATGAATTCGTAGCTAATGTTACGCATGAGCTGCGAACACCGGTTAATGGAATTCTTGGCAATACTCATGAGCTTATGAGCCATGAGATGTCGCCGGAGGATCTTGGAATCCTTAAGATGATCGAGCGTGGATGTGAGGACATGAATGCCCTTATCAATAACATTCTTGATTTCTCCAAGCTCGAGGCTGGCAAGTTCCAGTTAGAGCCAAGAGAGTTCAACTTCCGCAATATGATTGAGTATGTCCGTACCAATCATATTAATAAGATTCATGAGAAGGGGCTTGAGTTCTTTGTTACTGTATCAGGAGATATTCCGGAGACAGTAATCGGTGATGAACTTCGAATAGTACAGATACTTAATAACCTGTTATCCAATGCCACCAAGTTCACACATGTCGGCAAGGTCATGATGGAAGCAGTCGCTACTGCCGTTGACGGTAATAAGGTTGAGATATTCTTCATGATAATGGATACAGGTATCGGAATAGATAAGAAGAACCAGGACAAGCTATTCAAGAGCTTCTCACAGGTAGAAGCCTCAATCTCACGCCGTTTTGGCGGAACAGGCTTAGGGCTTAATATCAGTAAGCAGTTAGTTGATTTAATGGGAGGTCATATTAATGTTGAGAGTGAGGTTGGCAAGGGTACGACATTTAACTTCTCCGTATGGTTAGAGCTTCCTGAGAATAATAAGGATATAAGTATTTCAACAGTGGCACCTCTCTCATTTGGCATGGATGAAGATCTGCAGAGGAATATGGAGAGGACCTTTGGTACTGATGAGAATATTAAGGAGATTAATAACAGATTAACCAAGCTTTCACTGTGTCTGGAGATGGGCAACTGGGAGAAGGCTGAGAACTTCTCGGATGCCATTAAGGCACTGGCCGATGGTGCACCTAAGGAGGTGGCTTCACAGGTTCTGAGGCTTAAGATGGCTGTTCAGAAGGAGCATAAGGAGAAGGCGTTAACCGCAATAGATAATGTTAGAGATATCCTGAGTAATGGCATTAAGCCATTGGATGGTGAGTGATATGGCTGAGATAGCAAGAGTATCAACTAAGGAAAAGGGAACAGTATTAATAGTAGATGATGTTGAGGTCAACAGATTCGTCCTAAGTAACATCATTAAGAGCATGGGATATGTACCTGCCACAGCAGAGAACGGCAAGGTGGCACTAGAGATGATTAGGGAGTCTGCGCCGGCTCTTATACTTCTTGACGTAGCCATGCCTGAGATGGACGGTTTCGAGCTTACAGAGATTCTTAAAGGTAATGTTGCCACACGTGATATACCTATCATCTTCATATCTGCGTTCGATGAGACAGCAGATATGGTTAAGGGCTTCAAGTTAGGAGGACAGGATTATGTAGTCAAGCCATTCGTGCCAGAGGTAGTTAAGGCAAGAGTTGGTGTACATCTTCAGTTCTATAACACTAAGAAGGAATTACAGGATTCCAACAGAAGACTTCAGGCATCCCTTGCTAACCAGCTTAGAGAGATCGAAGAGGAGCGCAAGGGCGTATTATATGCACTTGCCAATCTGGCGAGAACCAACTCCATGTATGGCGACAGCTATATGGAGAGGCTGCAGTATAATTGCAGGATTCTTGCCCAGGCCCTTCAGATTGCGGATGTATATCCGGATGAGTTGTCGGATGTATATATCGATACCTTAGAGGTGGCCGTACCACTTATGGATGTTGGTAATGTGGCAGTATCAAGCGAGGTTCTTCAGAAGGACGGTGTACTGTCCGAGGGAGACCTTGAATATGTTAAGAAGCATACAGAGATTGGCAGCAAGCTGCTTAAGGATATAACACTTAAGAAGGATTACAGGGACTTCGTGGATATGGCAATTGATATCGCCAGATTCCACCATGAGTGCTGGGACGGTTCGGGATATCCGGAAGGCCTTAAGGGGGATGAGATTCCATTATCTGCCCAGATAGTATCAGTTGCAGGTGTGTTCTGCGCACTTACATCTGACAGAGCCTACAGACCGGCATATTCACTTGAAGAGGCACTTAAGATCATGGAACAGATAAGTAAGTCCAGGTTCAACCCACAGATCTATAATGTGTTTAAGATGATTGTTGGCCAGATGAAATAGAGAATAAGATGATAACAGATGCAGAATTTCTAAGAATAGTCAGACTGCTTAAGGCCGGCTATGGAATAGATATGACCGATAAGAAGGTCATTGTTAATGGCAGACTTGAGAATTTCATATGGCATCACGGGTACCATAACTTTACAGAATTTATAGATGCGGTCGAGACAGATCCTACAGGCAGTCTTGAGACCAAGCTTGTGGATATGCTTACGACCAATCACACCTTCTTCATGAGGGAGGCGGAGCATTTCGAGTATATGAAGAATGTGGTAATCCCCTGGATTAAGGAGAGGGAAGCCGACACGCTTGATATGAGGATATGGTGCGGTGCTGCCTCAAGTGGTGAAGAACCGTATACAATTGCAATGCTTCTGATGGATGCCATGGGGCTTGAGAACAGGTCATGGGATACCACAGTCCTTGCGACAGATATCGATGAGGAAGTCCTGTCTAAGGCGATTGCCGGTATCTATGACGAGGAGAGGATTGCAGCGCTACCTGAATCATGGGTAAGAAGGTACTTTAAGCGTATCCCTTCTAGTGGTAAATACGAAGCGACTAAGGAACTAAAGGACCATGTACTCTTCAGGAAGTTCAACCTGATGAGACCATTCCCATTCCGTAAGCCGATGCATGTGATATTCATGCGTAATGTGATGATATATTTCGATGAGCCGACCAAGGCCGAGCTTATTCACAAGATATATGACGCACTTGTTCCAGGCGGTTATCTGTTCGTTGGAAGAACAGAGACCTTAGCAAGGACCAATAAGGAATTTGAGATGATTCAGCCGTCGATATTCAGACGGCCGCTTAATTCATAATAATATGAGGAAAATAAAAGTACTGGTTGTTGAAGACTCCTTAGTCTTCAGACAGCTGTTAGTAACCAATCTTAATAATGATCCTGCAATTGAGGTTGTTGGTGTGGCAGGTGATCCATACGAAGCAAGGGATCTTATCATCGAGAGAAGACCTGATGTAATGACACTTGATGTCGAGCTTCCAAGGATGAGCGGCATAGAATTTTTACGTAAGCTGATGCCACAGTATCCGCTGCCGGTTGTAGTAATAAGCTCATTAAGCGATAAGGTATTTGACGCATTACATGCAGGTGCTGTTGATTTTGTAAGCAAGCCACAGGTAAGTGACAGGAAGCAGCTGGAATATTTCCTGTCCAGTGAACTGCCACTTAAGATCAAGATTGCATCTATGGCAAGTCTTACCAATATTAAGCTTAAGGCTGTAAGTAACCGTGTGTCTGCCATTGATGCTCCTGCCAGGAGCTCTGAGAGGATTATAGCCATTGGCGCATCTACAGGAGGTACCGAGGCCATAGCCTCAGTCGTGGAAGGTTTTAACACAGATATACCGGGAATTGTAATCGTGCAGCATATGCCTGCGGGCTTCACTGATATGTATGCGAAGAGACTTAATGAGAAGTACCGGATTGCAGTAAGGGAAGCCAGAAACGGAGACAGGGTTGAGCCTGGGCTGGCGCTTATAGCCCCCGGAGGCGATGCACATATGAGGGTGCTTAAAGTCGGTGATAACTACCAGGTGGAGATTAAGAATGGGGAGAAGGTCAACGGACACTGTCCATCGGTAGATGTGCTGTTTGAGTCGGTAGCGAAGGCTGCGGGCGACAGGGCAGTAGGCATTATCTTAACCGGAATGGGTGGCGACGGTGCCAAGGGTCTTAAGAAGATGAGAGAGGCCGGTGCACCTACAATAGGCCAGGATGAATCAACCTGTGTTGTATATGGCATGCCTAAGGTGGCATACGATATCGGAGCTGTTAAGTTCCAGGAGAGGTTAGAGAATATATCAAGGAAGACATATTCCTTGTTGGGGTAAAGGAGGAATCTAAATGAGGATTTTATTAGCAGAAGACGATTTTGTTACACGTAAGTTCATGTTGAATTTCCTGTCCAAGTATGGTGAATGTGATGTAACTGTGGACGGAATGGAAGCTGTTGATGCGTTCAACATGGCACTCGAAGACGGTGAGCCTTACGACCTGGTATGTCTTGATATTATGATGCCGGTCATGGATGGATATCAGGCGCTTATCGGAATTCGTAATCTTGAGAAGCAGCAGAATATTCCTGCCGAGAAGGCCTGCAAGGTTATTATGGCAACAGCTCTTAATGAGGAGAAGAATGTTAAGATGGCATTCGATCTTGGATGTACTATTTATTCTGGCAAGCCAATTAATCAGGAGAGATTTGAGATGGCTTTAAAGAAACTGGGACTTATCGAGTAATTGCCTGCATTTGGGGGAAAGGAGAGCAGTATGGCAGCAGAGTTTAGCACCGATGGAATGTTAGACATATATCTGTTTGAGAATACTCAGCTGTTAGAGCGCCTGCAGGAAATAGTCCTTGAGCAGAAGGACGCTGATGGGTTCGATAGTGATGCAATTAATGAGATATTCAGAGCAATGCATACTATCAAGGGTTCATCCGGAGTCATGAT
>JAZLFL010000139.1:0-5179 GCA_045615825.1 Lachnospiraceae bacterium | reverse complement strand
ATCTGAATCTCTCTTGCACTTACAAGATACTTACTTGTAACACCGAAACGACCGCTGGCTACCTGCTTGATAGCAGAGCTTCTGTCATGCTTTGTTCCTGCAGAAGCAATTCTCTCATCAGACTCACCACCCTCACCAGAGTTAGACTTTCCTTTAAGTCTGTTCATGGCGATTGCTAAAGCCTCATGCGCCTCTTCTGAGATTGAACCGTATGACATCGCACCAGTCTTGAATCTCTTAACGATTTCTTCCTCGCTCTCAACCTCTGAGATATCAATTCCCTCTGCTGGGAAATCAAAATCCATTAAGCTACGAAGATATCCTGTCTCTTCCTTATCAACCATTGCGGTATACTGCTTGAACTTCTCGTAGTCACCTTCTCTTGTAGACATCTGAAGCATATGGATGGTCTGAGGATTATATCTGTGCTCCTCGCCACCAGCACGCATCTTATGACGTCCAAGTGAGTTAAGTGTTAAGTCAGATGTAAGTCCAAGTGGATCAAATGCCTTAGAATGCTGTCTGTCAGTATTCTCTGCAATGTCCTTAAGTGTGATACCACCAATTCTTGAAACTGTGCCAGTGAAGTACTTATCAATAACATCCTCAGATATACCAATTGCCTCGAAGATCTTGCTACCCTGGTAAGACTGGATTGTAGAAATACCCATCTTGGATGCGATCTTAACGATACCTGATATAACTGCATGATCATAATCATTAACTGCTGCGTAGTAATCCTTATTAAGGCTGCCATCATCAATAAGCTTGGCTATTGTTGCATGTGCAAGATATGGGTTAACTGCGCTGGCACCAAATCCTAAGAGTGTTGCGAAGTGGTGTACCTCTCTAGGCTCACCTGACTCCAGGATAAGGGAAAGTGCTGTACACTTCTTAGTCTGTACAAGGTGCTGGTGAACTGCTGCCACTGCAAGAAGCGATGGAATAGCTACATGGTTCTCATCAACTCCCCTGTCTGAAAGAACTAAGATATTAGCTCCGTCTCTGTATGCCTTATCAACCTCAACAAAGAGGTGGTCAAGTACTCTCTCAATAGGAGTGCTCTTATAATAAAGAATTGATACAACTGCCACATTAAAGCCTGGCTTCTTCATATTCTTGATCTTAAGCATATCAAGATCTGTAAGAATAGGATTCTGAATCTTAAGCATCTGGCAGTTAGATGGCTGCTCCTCTAAGAGGTTACCATTTTTACCAACATATACTGTTGTAGATGTTACAATCTTCTCTCTTGCAGCATCGATAGGTGGGTTAGTAACCTGTGCAAAGAGCTGCTTGAAGTAGTAGAACATTGGGTTATATTCCTTACTAAGAACAGCAAGTGGAATATCTGTACCCATGGCACCAATCTGCTCTGAACCATTAAGGGCCATTGTTGCAACACCCTCTCTGCAGCCTTCATATGTATATCCGAATGCCTTCTGGAGACGAAGCAGTTGCTCATCTGTATAGTGCTCTGGTCTCTCATTAGGAATCTTAATCTCACCCAAAGTTACAAGGTTGGAATCAAGCCACTCACCATATGGCTCCTTGCATGCATACTTCTCCTTAAGCTCCTCATCAAGGATGATCTTATGATTAATGGTATCAACTAAGAGCATCTTACCTGGATGAAGTCTTTCCTTCTTTAAGATATGTGACTCATCAAGTGGAAGTACACCAACCTCTGATGAAAGAATCAGTCTTCCATCATCCATGATATAGTATCTTGATGGTCTAAGACCGTTTCTATCAAGGATGGCACCCATTATATCACCATCTGAATAAAGGATTGATGCAGGACCATCCCATGGCTCCATCATAGTTGCATAGTACTGATAGAAGTCTCTACCTTCCTGTGAAATAGTATCATTATGTGCCCATGGCTCTGGGATCATAATCATAGCTGCAAGTGGAAGCTCCATTCCGCTCATAACTAAGAACTCAAGAGTGTTATCAAGCATTGCTGAGTCAGAACCCCTCTTAGGGATAACTGGCAGCACCTTAGTCATATCATCAGCAGAGAATGCATCCGAATGCATTGTCTCCTCACGGGCAAGCATCTTATCAACATTACCCTTAATAGTATTAATCTCACCGTTGTGGACAAGTAATCTGTTAGGATGTGCAAGGCTCCAGCTAGGATTAGTATTAGTAGAGAATCTACTGTGAACCATGGCAATTGCTGACTCGTAATCCTCATCCTGAAGGTCCTTGAAAAATGTGCGCAACTGACCTACAAGAAACATTCCCTTATAGACAATTGTTCTGCCTGATAATGAAGGTACATATGTATTATCTGTACTCTGCTCAAATACTCTTCTGATTACATAGAGCTTTCTGTCAAAGGCAAGATCGTCTGTGATATCCATTGGTCTCTTTACAAAAGCCTGCATAATGACTGGCATGCAGTCTCTCGCTTTTTTACCAAGAACTGATGGAACAACATCCACCTGTCTCCATCCAAGGAACTGTAAGCCTTCCTTAGCTACAATAACCTCGAACATCTTCTTAGCCTGTGAACACTTAAGCTCGTTCTGTGGAAGGAAGAACATACCAACACCGTACTGTCTCTCTCCACCAATGTTAATTCCAAGCTCTCCACATACCTTAGAGAAGAATTTGTGAGATATCTGAGTTAAGATACCAACACCATCACCTGTCTCACCGGCAGCGTCCTTACCAGCTCTGTGCTCAAGATTCTCAACAATCTTAAGTGCATCATCAACAATCTGATGGCTCTTCTTACCTTCAATATTAATAACAGCGCCGATACCACAGTTGTCATGCTCAAACTGGCTGTTATATAGGCCCTGTGTGTTCATCTCATCTGTTTTCATTTACGTTTCCTCCTGCTAATATAGTGTCTTGCACTATTCTATTTAAGATTTAGAGCTAACCCTTGTACTGAAGGGAAGCTGTTACAAAACCTCTGAATAATGGATGTGGTTCATCCGGTCTTGACTTAAACTCTGGATGCGCCTGTGTTGCAACGAAGAATGGATGATCAGAAATCTCAATCATCTCAACTATTCTTCCGTCAGGTGATATACCCGATAATGTCATTCCGGCACCGGCAAGATCATCTCTGTAATCGTTGTTAACCTCGTATCTGTGACGATGTCTCTCTGCTATTTCTGTCTTACCATACAGCTTGTTAGCAAGTGAGCCCGGCTTAAGTACACATGGGTAAGAGCCAAGTCTTAAGGTTCCACCTATATCTGTCACACCTTCCTGATCCGGCATAAGTGCTATGACAGGATGTGTTGTGTCTGGCTCAAGTTCAATGCTTGCTGCATCCTTATATCCAAGAACATTTCTTGCAAACTCTACAATCGATAACTGCATTCCAAGACACAGGCCAAGGAATGGAATCCTGTTCACTCTTGCATACTCGATTGCTATAATCTTGCCCTCCGTACCACGCTGGCCGAAGCCGCCAGGTACTAATATTCCATCAACATCATGTAAGAACTCTGACACATTTGAAGGAGTTAAATCCTCTGCATCAATCCATCTGATGTCTACTTCAATCTTGTTGGCGATACCGCCATGCTTAAGGGCTTCAACTACGCTTAAGTACGCATCATGAAGCGCTACATACTTACCAACCAGCGCAACTGTAATCTTGCCCTTAGGATTCTGGAAATCCTCCACCATCTGCTTCCAGCCCGACAAATCAGGTTCTGGACAAGGAATATTGAGGCACTCACATACCGCCTGGGCCAGGTGCTCTTCCTCCATCATCAGAGGGACTGCATACAGTGACTCAGCATCAAGATTCTGAAGCACGTGTTCCTTCTTAACATTACAGAACAGTGCAATCTTCTCACGCATATTGTCATCCACAGGATAATCAGATCGGCATACCAGGATGTCAGGCCATATACCCATACTCTGCAGCGACTTAACAGATGCCTGTGTAGGCTTCGTCTTCATCTCACCACTTGCCTTGATGTAAGGAATTAATGTGACCTGAATCATAATCGCATTTTCCCTGCCTATCTCAGCCTGAAACTGCCTTATAGCCTCCAAAAATGGCTGCGACTCAATATCACCAACAGTTCCACCAATCTCGATGATGGATATTGTCTCTTCATCCGGCGACTTGGCTTTGTAGAATCTGTCCTTTATCTCATTGGTGATATGTGGAATTACCTGAACTGTACCTCCACCATAATCACCATGTCTTTCCTTATTAAGAACGGTCCAGTATACCTTACCTGTTGTCACGTTCGAGTTATAATCAAGGCTCTCGTTGATGAATCTCTCATAGTGACCAAGGTCAAGATCCGTCTCTGTACCATCATCCGTTACGAACACCTCGCCGTGCTGTACAGGATTCATGGTTCCTGGATCCATATTGATATATGGGTCGAACTTCTGCATCGTCACATGATACCCTCTTGCCTTAAGAAGTCTTCCAAGTGATGCAGCTGTTATTCCTTTTCCCAGGCCGGATACAACACCGCCTGTAACAAATACATATTTAACCATTCATCATTCTCCACTTGCACCATAGTTAGCCAGTACTCTCGCTGAAGGATCGTTAACATTACATCCTTCCCATGACTTGTTAGGCATCCAGAAGTCAACTACCATCTCGGCCTGGCCTGGATAGTACTCTTCGAATATCTCTCTGTAAAGGAGTGACTCCTTGGTAAATGGAGTAGCGAACTCATACTGCTTACACTTAGCTTCGAACTCTTCATCTGTATATTTGCTCTCAGCATAAGCCTTAAGAATATCAACCATTGAATGTCCAACCGCATCAGAGAATGCAGCCTTCTCTCTCATAAGAATGCTCTCTGGAAGGTAGTCACCTTCAAAGGCATGTCTTAAGAGGTACTTACCCTTGTTATAGACATTCATCTTCTTAGCAGGATCAATGCTCATTACATACTGAACAAAATCAAGATCACCAAATGGAACTCTTGCTTCCAAAGAATTTACTGAAATACATCTGTCAGCTCTAAGAACATCATACATATAGAGTTCTCTTATTCGCTTTGCTGACTCCTTCTGGAACTCTTCTGGGTTAGGAGCAAAATCAGTGTACTTATAACCAAATAACTCATCTGAAATGGCACCAGTAAGAAGAACTCTTACATCTGTCTGCTCATGTATAGCCTTACAGCATAAATACATACCCATACTAGCTCTGATTGTTGTTATATCA
>JAZLFL010000138.1:0-4460 GCA_045615825.1 Lachnospiraceae bacterium | reverse complement strand
AATGAGCAGCGTTCATATAGAGACCTTCCATACAGAATGAGTGAGACATCAACACTCTTTAGAAACGAAGATTCAGGTGAAATGCATGGATTAACAAGAGTTCGTCAGTTCACAATTACAGAGGGTCATATCGTACTTCGTCCAGACCAGGCTGAGGAAGAGCTTACAAGATGTGTTGAGCTTGCCAACTATGTAATGAAGACACTCGGTGTAACAGACGATGTTACATACCGTCTCTCTAAGTGGGATCCTAACAACACAGAGAAGTATCTCGGTGATGAGAACTACTGGAATCAGACACAGCAGTATCTTAGAGACGTAATGGATAAGAATGGTATCAAGTATACAGAGGCTGATGGTGAGGCTGCATTCTATGGTCCTAAGATCGATATCCAGGCTAAGAATGTATATGGTAAGGAAGATACGATGGTAACAATCCAGCTCGACTGCGCAGCTGCAGAGAAGTTCGGAATGTACTATATCGACGATAAGGGCGAGAAGGTAACACCATGGATCATCCACAGAACATCAATGGGCTGCTATGAGAGAACACTTGCATGGTTAATCGAGCACTATGCTGGTAAGTTCCCAACATGGATGTGTGCAGAGCAGGTAAGAGTACTTCCTATCTCTGAGAAGTATGCTGACTACGCTGAGAAGGTAAGAGCAGAGCTTCGTAAGGCAGGCGTTGATGTAACAGTTGATAACAGATCTGAGAAGATTGGTTACAAAATCAGAGAGGCAAGAATGGATAAGCTTCCATACATGCTTGTAGTTGGTGAGCAGGAGGAGGCAGCAGGACTTGTATCAGTTCGTAGCCGTTTCGAGGGTAACGAGGGACAGAAGAGCCTTGCAGACTTCATCGCTCAGATTAAGGAAGAGATTGACTCTAAGACAATCAGAGTTGAGCTTCCAGAGGATGAGAAGAAGAGATAATCACAGATATATAGGAAAGAGGCGCGTATGAAAATATATGCAGATAACGCAGCTACAACTTCTACAAGCAAAGCTGCAATAGAGGCGATGCTTCCATATATGGATGGCATCTATGGTAATCCAAGCAGCCTTCACTCAGCAGGACAGGAGGCTAAGGAGGCATTAGAGAATGCAAGAGCAGATATAGCTAACGAGCTTGGCTGTTCACCTAGAGAGATATACTTCACATCAGGTGGTAGTGAGGCAGATAATCAGGCTATTATCTCTGCTGCTAAGTTCGGTGAGAGAAAGGGCAAGAAGCACATCATATCAACAGCTTTCGAGCATCATGCAGTACTGCATACACTTGATAAGCTTAAGAAGGAAGGCTTCGAGATCACATTACTTGACGTACATGAGAACGGTGTGGTAACAGCAGATGAGGTTGCGGCAGCAATCCGTGAGGATACAGCACTTGTTACTATCATGTATGTTAACAACGAGATTGGTACTATCCAGCCAATAAGAGAGATTGGTGCTGTATGTCGTGAGAAGAAGGTTCCATTCCATACAGACGCGGTTCAGGCTGTAGGACATATCAGAGTGAATGTGGCAGATGACAATATCGATATGCTGTCACTCTCTGCTCATAAGTTCCATGGTCCTAAGGGTATCGGCGTATTATACTGCAAGCAGGGTAATCCGCTCGTTAATGTAATCGAGGGTGGTGCCCAGGAGAGAGGTAAAAGAGCCGGCACTGAGAATGTTCCAGCAATCGTAGGTATGGCTAAGGCCTTAAAGGATGCCAATAGCAATCTTGACTGCGACAACGAAGAATTACTGGCCAAGCGTGACAGAATTATCGCAGGCTTAAGTGAGATTCCACATTCTGCCCTTAACGGAGACAGACTACTTAGATGCCCAGGCACCGTTAACTTCTGCTTCGAGGGAATCGAAGGTGAGTCGCTGTTACTTTTGCTGGATGATAAGGGAGTGTATGCATCATCAGGCTCGGCATGTACATCAGGTTCGCTTGATCCAAGCCATGTTCTCCTCGCAATCGGAAGAGTACATGATGTAGCGCATGGTTCGCTTCGTCTGTCTTTCGATTCATCAATTACAGATGAAGAAGTAGAATATATTATCCAGGCGGTTAAAGATGTGGTAGAATACCTTAGAAATATGTCTCCTGTATGGAGAGATCTTATATCAGGAAAGAGAGAGTTCATTCTCTAAGAGCTAGTTATATTGAGGAAAGAAGGTTAGGCTTATGGCATTATATAGTGAAAAGGTAATGGATCATTTCAGGAATCCAAGAAACGTGGGTGTGATTGAGAATGCCGACGGTATTGGAGAAGTTGGTAACGCTAAATGTGGTGATATCATGAAGATCTATCTTAAGATTGATAATGAGATTATCACAGATGTTAAGTTCGAGACATTCGGCTGTGGCAGTGCGATTGCATCAAGCTCAATGGCTACAGAGCTTATTAAGGGTAAGCCACTCTCAGAGGCACTTACACTTACTAACAAGGCGGTTACAGAGGCCCTTGACGGACTTCCAGCTCACAAGATCCACTGCTCAGTGTTAGCTGAGGAGGCAATCAGGAACGCGGTTAAGGATTACTACGATAAGAATGGTATCGAGTATGACAAGGAGTTATTCAAGGATTGCGATTGTGCTCACGAGCATGATGGAGCAGAAGAATAATTATTCGTAAAAAGGTGTTGACATAGGCTGTTGCATATGTTAACTTATACGAGTGTGAAAACAACAAGCAGGGTCACCTCGCCTGTCAGCAATTGAGCGAACAGGTACAAAGTTTTCTTTATATAACCAGTATGAACTGGTAGTAAAGACTTTAGTGTGGACAGCTGTTTGGTTGTCCACTTTTTTATTGTTAAATTCTCATGGAGGGTACGGAGATTAGCGATTTATTCATTAACGAACAGATTAGAGACAAAGAAGTAAGAGTAATCGGAGCTGACGGTGAGCAGTTAGGTATCATGTCAAGCCGCGAGGCACAGGCACTTGCAGATGAGGCAGGACTTGATCTTGTTAAGATTGCACCAACAGCTAAGCCACCAGTATGCAAGATCGTTGACTATGGTAAGTACAAGTACGATCAGATGCGTAGAGAGAAGGAAGCTAAGAAGAAGCAGCATACAGTTGAGGTAAAAGAGATCAGACTTTCACCAAACATTGACACTAATGACCTTAATACTAAGGTTAATGCGGCTAAGAAGTTCTTAAGCAAGGGTGACCGAGTTAAGATTACATTACGTTTCCGTGGCCGTGAGATGGCACATATGCAGAGCAGTAAGCACATCCTTGATGATTTCGCAGAGGCTGTTGCTGATATTGCTACTGTAGAGAAGGCTCCTAAGGTAGAAGGCAGGAGCATGACAATGTTTTTAGCCGGTAAAAAGTAATTATTCGCACCGGATAAATATATTATTGATATTATAGGAGGATACAATTATGCCTAAGATGAAGACTAGCAGAGCAGCTGCTAAGAGATTTAAAGTTACAGGTTCAGGTAAGCTTAAGAGAAATAAGGCTTATAAGCGTCATATCTTAACAAAGAAGACAACAAAGAATAAGAGAAAGCTTCGTATGCCAGCAATGACTGACAAGACAAATGTTAAGAATATGAAGAAGATTCTTCCTTATCTTTAATCTGAGGTAATAAGGAAATCTGAGTTCGCATTATAGGAGGAAATAAAAATGGCAAGAGTTAAGGGCGGTTTAAACGCCAAGAAAAAGCACAACAGAGTATTAAAGCTGGCTAAGGGTTACAGAGGTGCCAGATCTAATCAGTATAGAGTAGCTAAGCAGTCAGTTATGAGAGCACTTACAAGTGCATACGCTGGCCGTAAGGAGAGAAAGCGTCAGATGCGTCAGCTCTGGATCGCTCGTATCAATGCAGCAGCTAGAATGAATGGTCTCTCATACTCTAAGTTCATGTACGGTCTTAAGCTTGCAGAGGTTGAGATCAACCGTAAGATGCTTGCTGAGATGGCTGTTAATGATGCAGAGGGATTCGCAGCACTTGCTGAGCTTGCTAAGTCTAAGCTTGCATAATTAAAAGGATAATTGTAATCAATTATATAGTAGTGTACACAGGTGTAGAAAATAGCAAATGGTTAACAATTAGTTGTTGACAAAGCTATTTCTACATAGTATACTAGCCTAGTCGGTTGAGAACAGACAGACAAATGGGGTCTTAGCTCAGCTGGGAGAGCATCTGCCTTACAAGCAGAGGGTCATAGGTTCGAGCCCTATAGGCCCCACTTAATAAAATTAATATGGATGGATTCCCGAGTGGCCAAAGGGGACAGACTGTAAATCTGCTGCAAATTGCTTCGGTGGTTCGAATCCACCTCCACCCATTGAGTTTTACTCATAACCATATGACGCGGGGTGGAGCAGTCTGGAAGCTCGTCGGGCTCATAACCCGAAGGTCATAGGTTCAAATCCTATCCCCGCTACTCTTTAAGAACATGAAGAACATGTTCTTTTTTGTTATCTATAATATTTGTTA
>JAZLFL010000137.1:0-4814 GCA_045615825.1 Lachnospiraceae bacterium | reverse complement strand
ATTACAAGACTTCGTTATAAGGGTATTAATATGAGCTACATGAGTCCATGTGGTTATGTTGCACCAGCCTACTATGACAGTATCGGATCTAACTGGCTGAATTCCTTCACAGCTGGATTCCTTACAACATGTGGTCTTAATGGTGTGGGTACGCCTTGCGTCGATGAGGGTGAGGAGATTCCGCTTCATGGAAGCATTGCCAACCAGCCATGCGAGCAGGCTTACTTCTGTGAGGAGGATGGCAAGCTTATAGTTAAGACTGTTACTAAGGATGAGACAATATTCGGACGTAAGCTAAGACTCAGCCGTAAGATTGCAGTATCACTTGATGAGAACAGCTTCACTATAACAGATACAATTGAGAATACAGGTGGTAAGAGAGAGCCATTCGAGATTCTCTATCATATGAATATGGGATATCCACTTCTTGATGAGGACAGTGTTATCACAATTCCATCTACCAAGGTAACAGGCCGTGACGACCATGCCACAGAGGATATAGCTAACTGGATGAATATGGAGAAGCCACAGGCTGATTATCAGGAGAGATGCTATTATCATGAGTTCGCTGATGGCAAGGGTGTGGCTAAGATTGCACAGCCTAAGCTTGGAGTAGAGCTTGCAATTACATATGATGCTAAGGAGCTTGATGGCTTCGTAGAGTGGAAGATGATGGGCGTTCGCGATTATGTACTTGGTCTTGAGTGTGGTAACTGTTATCCTGATGGACGTGCTGCAATGCGCGAGTCAGGCATGCTTAAGTTCTTAGAGCCAGGACAGAAGAAGACTTACGAGGTCAAGATAAGTCTGAACTAATGTGCATAAGAAATTGACTATTTGAATTATTATTAAATTGAAAATGCATCGAAATTAGAATTCTTATCTAATTCCGGTGCATTTTGTGCTTATTGTTTTATAGTAATTTAACATTAATGAGAACAAATCTTTAGACATGAATATAAGAAGTAGGTTATAATAATTTGATTAGTATTAATGATGCAGACGGAGGAGTTATGGAAGATAACAAAGTCGTAGATGAAGCTGTTAAAGATAAGGCAGCAGATGTGAATATAGAAGAAGTTAAGGATACAAACGAAATGGCTGATATTAAGACTGAGGAAGATAATAAGGCCAAGGCTGGGAAAGAAGTTAAGCCTAAAAAGCAGAAAGTAAAGAAAGAGAAAAAATCGAAAGATACTGGTGAGCAGAAGAAGGGGATTAAAGTCCTTAAATTCATGCTGAAGCACTGGTTCTTATCTCTTATACTTATTCTTATTATCTATATGACGATTAGTACTCTGATTAGCAGAGCCAAGAATGGTAATAAGAAGTATGAGAATATTAATGTTGAGACAGCCATGATTGAGAGAACCGATGTGACAACTACTGTATCTGGTACAGGTACGATAGTGGCTGGTGAGATCAAGGAGATTATTGTTGATGATATGTCGACATACAAGATCCTTAATATGAATGTTAAGGTCGGTGATACTGTTAAGGCCGGAGATGTGCTCTGTGTATTTGATACAGAGGAGCTGAGTCTTGATCTCGCCGATGCAGAAGCAGAGCTTAACAAGATTAACATCCAGAGTGGTAACAATGTAGCTACAACTAAGAGAAATGTGAATGATACTGAGATTGATAAGGTAACTCAGACTTACAGGGATATTGATGCTGCTGATAAGGCTCAGAGAATTCTTGATACTAAGAAGGGTGAGCTTGCAGAGGCACAGCGTATCTATGATAAGGAGTATGAAATCTTCAATAATATATATAGTGAGGATAAGTACTATAGCTTATTAGAGAAGCAGGCAAAGGGTGATGAAATGTCGGCTTCAGAGATGGAAGATTTTCAAGCAATGAATACTGCAAAAAGCACACTTGCAAGTCTTAAGTCACAGATAGATGCTGCTCAAACTGCAGTCAATACAGCCCAGGATGCTCTTACAAGAGCCCAGGAATCTTATACAGATAATGTTCGTCATGGCATTACATCTATTGAAAATGCCCATGACACATTAGAGGATGCATATGCATCCAACTCTACAGCACGTCTCGGAACACAGAAGACCATCCGTAATTATGAGGCTAAGCTTGACGCGACTGAAGTTGTATCGCCAATTGATGGAATCATTACGGGAGTTGCAGTTGAAGAGGGTAACAGATATACAGGCGGTGTATTGTTCAAAATCGAGGATACAAGCGCTTATAAGGTCGAGGTCAATATTGAGGAATATGATATCAGCGATATTGCAGTAGGACAGAAGGTTGTGATTAAGACTAATGCTACAGGAACTGATGAGTTAGAGGGAATTGTATCAGCAGTTGCACCTAAGGCGGTTGCCGTAGCAGCATCGTCTACATCCACTACACCTTCCTATAAGGTTACAATTGATATCAAGACTAAGAACGACAGGATCCGTATGGACATGACTGCCAAGGTAATCATCACAACTAATGAAAGTGCCGGAGTATTAGCCGTTCCATCAGAGGCCATTAAGACTGATGATGAAGGCAACACATATATTAATGTTGGTAAGAAGACAGTATCTGATGCAGCAGATGTGCTGGATGCGGATGTTGATTCTATGTCATTCTTAGACAGAGTTAAGTACGAATCAGATAAGCAGCAGGCCGAGAATGGTGGTGCCGATAAGCAGAAGGTATATGTAACAGTTGGTCTTGAGTCCAGCTATTATTCTGAGATAGCCGGTGATGGCATTGAAGAAGGCATGACAGTATACCTTGCAGATGACGAAGTTCCTAAGAAGGACGACAAGGGCAACCCAGACGTATTAGGAGGCATCTAATGACTGATAAGAAGAAGATAATTGAGATGCGAGGCATCATCAAGCGCTTCTATATTGGTACTCCTAATGAGCTCACGGTTCTTAAGGGAATTGATCTTGACGTGTATGAGGGTGAATTCCTTGCAATAGTAGGACAGTCCGGATCAGGTAAGTCCACTCTTATGAACATAATTGGGTCATTAGACCGTGCTACTGCGGGTGAATACGTATTAGATGGTGTTGATGTCGCCAGTGCGAAGGATGCAGAACTGTCCGGCATTCGTAATAAGAAAATCGGATTCGTTTTTCAGACATATAATCTTATTGCTAAGACGGATGCGCTTAAAAACGTCGAGGTTCCAATGATGTATGCGGGCGTGCCAGCCTCAGAACGTAAGAAAAGAGGAACTTCGCTTCTTGAGATGGTTGGTATGGGAGAGAGAATTCATCATCTTCCAGAGGAGCTTTCAGGTGGTCAGAAGCAGAGAGTGGCTATTGCCAGAGCGATGGCAAATGATCCTGCGATTATCCTTGCTGATGAGCCTACAGGTGCCCTGGATTCGGGGACTGGTCGTCTTGTAATGGACTTATTCCATGAGCTTCATGACAAGCAGCATAAGACCATCGTATTAATTACACATTCACCTGAACTGGCCGAAGAGTGCGAGAGGATTATTACAATTAAGGACGGCCTCGTAATAGATGAGCGTAAGGGAGGTGGAAGACGTGCTGATAGCTGAGAATATTAGACTTGCAATATCAGGTCTTCGCGCCAATAAGATGAGAGCTTTACTTACAATGCTTGGTATCATTATCGGTATTTCATCTGTTATTGCTATCATGACTGTTGGTAATTCCTTAAAGGGAGCGATGTCCGATTCCTCTCCAGGATCTAATAATATTACCATTACCATTATGCAGAAGATGCAGGAAGGGATGGATTTCGAGACGGCACCAAGGAAGGAGCCTACGGATGCCGATTACATAAGCGTAGACATGATTGAAGCCCTTTATGAGGAATTCCCCGATAAGATTGAATCCTTCTCTGCTTCAGAGAGTGTGGGAAGCGGAATTGTTGAAGACGGCAGACGATATGCTTATGTTTCGGTAAGCGGTAATAATAAGACCTCCATTGAACAGAGTCAGCTTAAGATGCTTGGAGGCAGAGTATTCAACTCTAATGAACTTAATGATGCTTCCATGGTATGTATTGTTAGTGATTATTTTGTTAACAATATGTATGGCGGCAATATCGACAGAGCGCTTGGTGAGAATATAGAAGTATCTATTAAGAATAAGACCTATAATTTTGTAATTGTCGGTGTATATAAATATATTGAGCAGTCCATTTCTTTCCAGAGAGCGGATCCCAAGGATACTTCAACTACTTTATATATCCCGGTAAAGGCGGCAAAGAGAATTAACAGAAATGAGAATTACAGGGCAGTAGATGTTGTGCCTAAGATGGATGTTGATGCAACTGCCTTGATGAATGATATTAATGAATTCATGAATGATGAGTTCTATAAGAACAATGAATTCTTCGAAGTATCAGCATATTCATTTGGCCTTATGCTTGGAAGCATTACAGCCATGATGTCTACAGTAACAATCGGTATATCTGTAATTGCGGGTATAGCATTGCTTGTAGGTGGTATTGGTGTAATGAATATTATGCTTGTATCAATTACTGAGAGAACAAGAGAGATTGGTACCCGTAAGGCACTTGGAGCACCTAACAGCTCCATTAGAATACAGTTCATCGTTGAATCAATTGTTATATGTACAATTGGCGGTATTATCGGAACCATACTTGGAATCGCAGGAGGCCTTGGAGCAACAAAGCTTATGTCAGCCTCTTTAGATGGTGTGTCCGGTACTGTGGATCCAATGAGTATTGCAATTGCATTCGGTTTCTCTATGGCAATTGGTGTGTTCTTCGGATATTACCCGGCTAACAAGGCTGCGAAACTTGATCCAATCGAAGCGTGAAGATATGAATAAAAATAACCAGCAGCAGTGCTT
>JAZLFL010000136.1:0-10714 GCA_045615825.1 Lachnospiraceae bacterium | reverse complement strand
CCTTGATGCATTCAATGGATGGCAGTTAGTTAAGGAGCTTAAGGAAGCTACAGGTATTCCAGCTGCTACATCTTTTAAGCATGTATCACCGGCAGGTGCTGCAGTAGGAAGACCACTTAGTGATACTCTTAAGAAGATTTACTGGGTTGATGAGACAATTGAGCTCACACCACTTGCCAATGCATATGCAAGAGCAAGAGGCGCAGACAGAATGTCAAGCTTTGGTGATTTTATTGCTCTTTCAGATGTATGTGACGAGGCTACAGCAAAGCTTATTCAGCCAGAGGTATCAGATGGTGTTATTGCTCCAGGTTATACAGATGAAGCTTTAGCAATTCTTAAGACTAAGAAAAAGGGTAACTATAACATTATTAAGATTGATGCTGATTATAAGCCAGAGCCAATTGAGCGTAAACAGGTATATGGTATTACATTCGAGCAGGGACGTAACGAAATCGATATTAATGATGAGTTACTTACTAATATCGTTACAGAGAATAAGGATCTTCCTAAGGAAGTAATGGACGATATGAAGATTGCTCTTATTACTCTTAAATATACACAGTCTAATTCAGTCTGCTATGTTAAGGATGGTCAGGCTATCGGAATTGGAGCTGGTCAGCAGAGCCGTGTACACTGTACAAGACTTGCAGGCAGCAAGGCTGATAACTGGTTACTTCGTCAGTGCCCTAAGGTACTTAACCTTCCATTCAAGGAGGATGTTAAGAGAGCAGACAGAGATAATGCAATTGATAACTACATTGGTGAGTTCTATATGGATATTCTCGCAGATGGATGCTGGGAGAGAGTATTTACTGAGAAGCCTTCAGTATTTACTAAGGAAGAGAAGGAAGAGTGGTTATCTAAGATGGATGGCGTTGTACTTGGATCAGATGCCTTCTTCCCATTCAGTGATAACATTGACAGAGCTAAGAAGAGCGGTGTTAAGTATATTGTTCAGCCAGGTGGATCAATTAGAGATGATCTTGTAATTGAAAGCGCTAATAACTATGGAATGGTTATGGTTTGTAATGGCGTTAGACTGTTCCATCATTAATTTAATTCAATTAATTAGAAGAATATTGGTAAAAAGACAGACAATTTGTCTGTCTTTTTTTCATTAACATACAATTATGCTTGAAAAGTCTGTGTACAGAGCGTACAATAGAACATATATATGGGGGAATATACCTTAATGGGCGTAAATAATCTAATTATTGAAAAAGACCGATTAACAGGTGTATATAGTAGAGACTATTTTGACCTAGAGTCGAGGAAGATAGTCGACAGTAATCCGAACATCCCGTTTGTTATCATTGAGCTTGATATTAACAGGCTTACAGTAATTAACGAGCTATATGGTGTCTCTGAGGGTGATAATGTGCTTAAGTATATGGGCAATACACTTACAGATGTTTTCAGTGAGGTGGAGAATGCCATGTATGCAAGGATCCAGGCGGATTTATTTGCGGTGCTATGCCCATATGACAAGGTTAAGATTAACGAATATATTGAGAGCATAGAGGCTGCAATGCATAAGTACAGTCTGCTTCTCAATATTGATATATTATTGTCCTTTGGTATCTATAAGTGTATTGATCGAGAGCTTGATATGCAGATACAGCGAGACAGGGCCAAGCTGGCACTGAAGACTGTTAAGGGCAATTATATTAATCATGTTGCATATTATGACAGTAGTATGCACGATAAGATGGCAGTTGAGCAGGGCGTTATTGAGAATATGGCTGCAGCGCTGGAGAATAAGGAGTTTGTAGTATTCTATCAGCCTAAGCACAGTCTTGATGATGACAGTATTATTGGTGCTGAGGCACTGGTTAGATGGAAGGACCCGAAAAAGGGTATGATTTCGCCAGGTCTGTTCATTCCTATCTTTGAGTCTAATGGCTTCATTATGAAGCTGGACTTCTATGTGTGGGAGGAGACCTGTAAATTCATAAGAAAGAGCCTTGATGCAGGTATCAATATTAAGCCGGTAAGTGTTAATATCTCAAGAATTAACCTTTATAATCCGGCGCTTGTCAGTGACATTATTGGACTTGCCAAGAAGTATGATATTCCACCTGAGATGATGGAGCTTGAGTTTACAGAGAGTGCATATACTGATAATCCTCAGCTTATGTTACAGACTATGGCTGAGTTACAGGACGCAGGCTTTAAGGTTGAGATGGACGACTTTGGATCTGGTTATTCATCACTTAACATGCTTAAGGATGTTCCTGTAGATGTTCTTAAGATTGATCTTAATTTCTTGTCCAAGACCAGTAATTCTGAGAAGGCTATTACAATTATGTCGTCTGTAGTCAGAATGGCTAAGTGGCTTGGTATTCCTTCGATTGTTGAGGGAGTTGAGACTAATGAACAGATAAATTATCTTAAGAGCATTGGATGTACCACGGTGCAGGGATACTTTTTCTCTAAGCCTCTGCCTGAGGATGAGTTTGTTAAATACATAGATATGTATGACAAGCGTGAGGTTAAGCCTGTAGAGAAGCTTGTTATGGCTAATGATATTAAGGTTATATCGCCTAACGAGATGTGGGAGTTCATTAATAGCAGACGTACAGAGGATGTTCCTATATTCGACGCCTTTGGATTATACGAGGCTAGTAAGGAAGGCTTTGAGATAATTAGAGTAAGTGATTCTTACTATGACCTGTTTAGAACGACAAGAAGTGAGAATTTTGGTAAGCACAGATTTGCAACGGACTGTATTGTTCCAGAGGATCGACATATATCTTCCAAGATGATTAAGGATGCAACTGCCAATATGGTGGGCAGAGGAATCTTTAGGATAATTCGTGGTGATGGAACACTTGTTAAGGTCTTCAGTACAGCTAAGTTCTTAGGAACCAATACCGATGGAGGATCAAGAGTATTCTATATTGGATATGCGAATCTTGGAGAGGACGAATAGTCGTAAATTTAATTGACAGAATGGTAATATATAATTGATAATTATAAAGCCCTGAGACGTAAGTTTCGGGGCTTATATTAGGTCAAATGGAGGAATATATATGAATAAGGAACCCGTACTTGTTATTATGGCTGCCGGAATGGGAAGCAGATATGGTGGACTTAAGCAGATTGATCCTGTTGATGAGCAGGGCAATATTATTATTGATTTTAGTATATATGATGCGGTTAAGGCTGGCTTTAAGACAATTGTATTCATCATAAAGCATCAGATTGAAGAGGAATTCAAGCGTTCAATTGGTGACAGAATTGGTAAATACGTTAATGTTAAGTATGTATTCCAGGAGCTTGATAAGCTTCCAGAGGGATACAGCATTCCGGAAGGAAGAGTAAAGCCATTCGGAACGGGTCATGCAATATTATGTGCCAAGGATACAATTGACGGCCCTTTTGCTGTAATCAATGCAGATGATTATTATGGAAGACATGCTTTCAAGGCTATATATGATTATCTGACTACAACAGAGGATGATGATAAGTACCGTTATGCAATGGTAGGTTATGAGCTTCATAATACACTTACGGAGAATGGACATGTTGCCCGTGGTGTATGCGTGGTTGATGAGAATAATGAGCTTGTAACAATTAACGAAAGAACAAGAATTGAGAAGCATGGCGAAGATGCTGAATATACAGAAGATGAAGGCGCATCTTGGGTTAAGCTTCCTAAGGACAGTCTTGTATCAATGAATATGTGGGGATTCACTAACAGTCTTATGGGCGAGCTTGAGGAAAGATTTATAAGATTCCTTGATGAGGAGCTTCCTAAGAATCCTGAGAAGGCAGAATACTTCCTTCCATTCGTTGTGGATGAGCTTCTTCAGGAGAAGAAGGCTACAGCGAAGGTGCTTCCAACATCAGATGTATGGCATGGTGTAACATATAAGGAGGATAAGCCACAGGTAATGGCTGCGATTAAGGAGCTTAAGGATCAGGGATTATATCCAGATGTACTCTGGGCTTAGTGAAAGGGACTGTCAAGTACTTGATGAAGGAAGAACTTTATTGCTCCAACTGTGGAGCTAAAATGTATGTCCATGCGGACAGATGTCCGTACTGTGGATTCATTAATATATCTGGTGCTGAAAAGAAGTATATGGATTCTTTGGAAGGCATCAGGGAAAAACTTGATAATGTCGATGAAGAAGCTGCGAATGAATATAACAGGGGACTTAACAAGAGTATCAAACAGGTACTTGTGGTTATAGGTATTCTGCTTATTATTACGGTCACAATATTTGTGGTACGTGGAATATATAAGTATGAGACTGAGCGCAAGGCTACTGTCGGTGCGATGGAGCAGATGGATGAGCTGTTGTGGCAGAAGGAGAAATTCGCTGAGTTCGATGCGCTGTATGAAGCGAAGGACTACGAGGCAATGGTCGATGCAGTATGTAACCAATATTATGGCAATCACGAGCTGTATAATTGGAAGCACTGGGACTTCGCAGTGGTTCTGTATGATTACTATAATCTGACTAAGAATGAGCTTGCGGATCTCGATGCAGGTAAGACTGATAATTATCTGTATACCAATATGATATATGAGTCCTTCAAGTTCTATTACGAGCTGTATGGCTACAGGACATTTACCCCTGAGGAGACCATAGTCATTAATGATGCAAGATCAGAGGTTATAGATGTGCTTCATAACAGGCTTAATTTTACAGATGCACAGATGGAAGAGCTTGATGCCAAATATAAATTCACAAATAATGGTTATATAAGATATGACGACTGTAAGAAGATAGCAAAGAAGTACGGCAAACAGTTTAAGTAGGAGAAGCTAATTGAAGTGTGATTCATGTGGATATAATCTGAATATAGAAGATAATTTCTGTCCTCACTGTGGCAGCAAGAACATATATGCAGCAAAGCACAGTCAGGAAATGGAAGATTTCAGCAGGAAATTTGAGGCGACTAAGGAAGAGGTATTAGAGAATACCAAGAAGTTTGGCGAGATTAATATTAAGATTACCATCGTTGCGGTGTTAGTAGCTCTTATAGCCATCTTTGTTATAATAGCCTTCCGTGCAGATGATATCAGATACTCCCGCAGACAGAAGGATATCAGACGTAACGAGGATAAGCATATTGAACAGATAAAGGCATATGAGGCCAATAAGGATATAGACGGCATATGCAGATATATGGAAGTCAATGATCTCAGTTATGTGAGTTCCGGTAAGCTGCGTTCATATAGTGGCGTATACTATGTCAGCTATTATTACTTAGGTATTGAATCAGAGCTTAGAACTCTTATTAACAGAGAACGTAATATGTCTTACTACAGCGATGAATACTGCATTAAGCATATAGTGGATATGATTGGATATCTTAAGTCTAATATAAGTGAGAACAGTTTCGATAAGGATCTGCTTACTGAAGAAAGAGGCGAGTATGTGGAATATGTTAAGGGACTTATCGAGGATTCTATAAGGGTCTACTGTAATCTTACCAAAGAAGAGGCCGCCAGTATCTGGGAGATGAATCCTTCAAGGATTGGTGTGATGATTGAGGAGGGAATACTTGATGAATAAGGTTAAAAACAAGGTTCTGTCCATCGTAATCGTTATACTTACCATAGTTTTGTTTGTCACTGTAATTGTGACGATAGCGAGGCTTAGGCAGACAAGCTATCATTACAGCAGCAGTGTTAAGATGATGGTTAACGAACTCTCACGTGGGGATTATGAGAATCTCGTAAGGGATTATACTCATAATCTGGAGGAGGGTATTACAGCAGAGAAGAACAGAGAATACACAGAGATATATGCTGTGGCTGAATATTATATTCAGGCTTCAAGGGTGAAGGTATACATGGAATGCGGGTATAATGATGAGCTTGCTAAGTCTAAGGCTATTATGGAAGAGTGCCTTGCTAAAATGGGCGATATCGCCTATTATGCTGAGCAGATAGATGAGCTGTTTGGACTGAATTATTAAAGGATACGGGGTGTGGCTCAGTTTGGTTAGAGCGCCGTCTTAGGGAGGCGGAGGCCGCTGGTTCGAATCCAGTCACTCCGATTTGCAGGAGGAAGATATATGAAGTTATCTAATTTAATGAATAGTGGTAAGGTGACACTGTCTTTTGAAGTGTTCCCTCCTAAGCCAACTTCTAATTATGAAGCTGTCTATGGTGCAGCGATGAAAGTAGCAGAGCTTAAGCCGCATTATATGAGCGTTACTTATGGCGCTGGTGGAAGTACAAGATCCAACACCTTTAAGATTGCGGAGGATATTCAGAAGGCATACGAGGTTCCAGTTATATCACATTTGACATGTGTATGTACTGATAAGGATGAGCTTAGACAGAATCTTGACAGTATGAAGGCGGCAGGTATCCGTAATATTTTAGCGCTTCGAGGAGATAAGCCAAGGGATTTTGAGGGTGAGCCATTCACCGACTTCCATTATGCAACTGAACTTATAAGGGAGATAAGGGAATATACAGGTGATTATTTCTGTATTGGAGGTGCATGTTACCCAGAGGGACATCCGGATGCTGCGACCAAGTCAGAGGATATTGACCATCTTAAAGAGAAGGTTGAGGCTGGCTGTGAGTTCTTAACAACCCAGATGTTTTTTGATAATAACATCTTTTATAATTTCCTGTATAAGGTTAGGGATAAGGGCATTACTGTTCCGGTCACAGCCGGTATTATGCCTATTACAAGAGCGACTCAGGTTGCCAATGCAATCAGTATGTCGGGTTCGAACATGCCTGAGAGATTCCGTAATCTTGTGGATCATTTCGGTACTAATCCGGCAGCAATGCAGCAGGCAGGTATTGCCTATGCAACGGATCAGATTATTGATTTAATTGCCAATGGTGTTGAACATATTCATGTTTATTCGATGAATAAGCCGGATGTGGCAGAAGGTATCATGAGAAATCTTTCGGAGATTATTAAGTAATTATAAGAGGTTAGGTATGGCTATTTTATTCGATCAGCATTTGCATTCTACATTTTCAGGAGACGCGATAGACTCAATGGAGAGCATGGTTAAGTCCGCAATAGATAAGGGACTTAAGGGCATCACTTTTACAGAGCATCAGGATCTTGAGTTCCCATATGCAGAGAACAATATTAAGGAGGGAATGTTCGACCTTAATACAGATGCGTATTTATATGAATTACTGACACTTAGAAGCAAGTATGAAGACCAGATTCAGATCAATTTTGGCGTTGAGGTAGGCCTTCAGTTAGAGGCGGTGCGTCCTAATGCAATATATGCCAAGAGCCATGAGTTCGATATGATTATTGCTTCTCTCCACGTAATAGATAAGATTGATCCTTATTATCCTGCGTATTATGAGGGTAAGAGTGAAGAGGAAGCATACGGACTGTACTTCTCAAGATTATATGAGAACCTTTTAAGATTCGAGAATTTTGACGTATTGGGTCATCTTGATTATATAGTAAGATATGGTACCAATAAGGATAACAACTATAAGTATGAGACTTATAAGGAAGGTATAGACAAGATACTTGAGTTTGCCATATCTCATGAAAAAGCGATTGAGATTAAT
Organism: Lachnospiraceae bacterium; assembly: GCA_045615825.1. GTDB lineage: Bacteria > Bacillota > Clostridia > Lachnospirales > Lachnospiraceae > Colinaster. The sequence continues at coordinate 3,186 of JAZLFL010000136.1, read as the reverse complement.
ACAGCAGGCCTTCGTAAGGGTACTAAGGATCTGCATCCGAATATTGATATCCTTAAGGCATATAAGGCAATGGGCGGTGAGTTAGTTACCATTGGTTCAGATGCTCATAATGCAGGTGATATTGCGGCAGACTTTAACAGAGCTGAAGAGGCACTTAAAGAATGTGGATTCAAGTACTACTGTACTTACATGGGACGTGTTGCAGAGTATAGAAAGCTTGTATAAAAGTGGAGACATAAATGGATATTAATGAGATCTATAAAGAGTTAGATGAACTTGATTATCTTAAATGGGAAGAATACCTGATTTTCAGGACCAGGGAAGCTATGGAAGAGGAGAGGTATGACATTGTCATACCTCTTTTGAATGAGCTTGAAGGATTTTATCGTGATACCACCAGATTCGATGAAGGAAGAGAGATTAAGAATGCTCTTATAAAGGCGCTTACAGACTGTGGGCAGCTTGACACGATGAATCATGCCACATCGCTTCTTAATATTGCCAATTTCGACAGGGCAGCAGGCGATTATGCCAGCTCGCTTGAAGAGTACAGAACCTGCGAGCAGATATACGAACGCTGTCTGCCTAAGGGGGACTATCTGTGGGCAGGCTTATATAATAACGAGTCCCTGCTGTACCAGATGATGGGAGATAATCTTGCAGCAATAGGTGCGCTGACTAAAGCCCTTCAGATAGTGGAGGCGCTGCCAGACAGAAGAATTGAGGTGGCTATAACCTACACTAATATTGCTCAGTCATTAGCGGCCTTAGGTCAGATGGAAGAGGCTGAGGTAAATGTTAAGGAAGCCCTGCGTATATTTAATGAGACGGATAATTCGGATTATCATTACTCGGCAGCAGCTGCTGTAATGGGAGTCATTGCATATAACAGGGGTGATTACAGGGAAGCTGCAGACTGTTACGATAAGGCTGCTGAAGTTGTTGAACGTATTATGGGTAGGAACGATAACTATAACCTTTTAATAGCTAACAGAGATGCTATGTTAGGCTTAATTCCAGCCAAAGATGATGCGACTGAGACTAAGGAAGAGCCTGTATCTGCTACCACGATGATGGATGGTGATTGTAAGGGGCTTGATATCTGCAGAAGATTCTATGAAGAGTATGGACGCCCGATGATCAGGGAGGTCTTCTATGAGGATGTTAATAAGATTGCTGTAGGACTATTCGGTGAAGGTTCGGACTGCTTTGGATATGATGATGAGCAGTCTAGGGATCATGACTGGGGACCTGGCTTTGTAATGATGCTTACAGGTGATACCTATGCACTTCTTGGTGAGAGGCTTAAGGAAGAATATTCTAAGCTTCCTGATGAATTCGCTAAAACTTCCAGAACTGCAACCACGGAAGGTTTAGGCCGAGTTGGAGTGAAGATAATTGAGGACTATTATAAGAGTAAGTTAGGTGCTGCCTTCGATGAAACAACTTATGAAATTATAAGAGAGAATCTGGGACTTGTTGATGAGTCCGTACTTGCTGAACTTACTAATGGTGAAGTGTGGAAGGATGAAGAAGGAATAGTAACTAATATAAGATTAAGTCTTAGCGAGTACTATGATAATCTTACCTGGAAGAGAAAGCTTGCATACTATCTTATCAGGATGGGACAGACGGGACAGTATAATCTTGCAAGAGCAATTAAGAGGGGAGACTCTGTTACAGCACTTATTACACTGGCTGATTATATTAAATGTACATTGCATACACTTTTCCTGATTAACAGAAGGTATGCACCATATGATAAGTGGCTGATGCGGGCAGCAGGAGAGCTTGAGATTCATCCAGAGATAGCAGATTGTCTAAGGGCAATTGCTGATATGGATATTAAGGATGAAAATGTTCTTCTTACGATAGAGATAATAGCGCAGATAGTACTTAATGCACTTAAGGAACATGGACTGGTAAGCGCCACAGAGGATAACTGGAATACGGAAAAGCTTGGTAAACTTATCTACAGTGAAGTGGAAAAGAGCAAAGAAGAGCTGGTGGATGAAATCGTAAAGCTTGAGTGGGAGGCTTTTGATAAGGTCCAGAATGAGGGTGGAAGAGCCAGTTGTCAGGATAACTGGACGACATTTGAGATAATGAGAAAGAGTCAGTATCTGGAATGGAAGTATGAGATGCTGGTCAGCTTCATCAATGACTTTAAGGAAGCCAATGCCAGAGGATGGAATCTGATTGCTGAGAAATATGGTCGCATGGAGAAATCAACTGCTCCTGAGAGATATGCTCTTATTGAGAAGGATATGCCACCACATACAGAGAGACAGGATGCAATTATTGAGAATATATGTGCAATACAGGTAGCAATGATGGAGGAAGTAGCGGCTAAATATCCTAAGATGGCGGGGAATGCCAGAACGATTCGTACCTCGTCAGATACCAAGTGGAATACCTCTTATGAGACCTATCTAAGAGGAGAACTTGGGACATATTCGGAGGAGACTTTAGTGCTGTATGGTTCCTTTATAGCAGAGCTTTTAAATAAGGGAATTAACCTCTCATTAAGAATCCTTAATAATACTGCTTTGCTGTATGGCTATAAGTCACTAGATGATGCTGAGGAAAAACTCTAATTTTGGTAAAAATGCACTTGTTTTTTGTGGGTCTTTTTAGTAAAATATAGACGCTGATAAAATTCTGTCAAAGGACAGAAGAAATATATTTAACATTTTTAGGAGGAAATAAAAATGGCAGTAAAAGTAGCAATTAACGGTTTTGGTCGTATCGGTCGTCTTGCATTCAGACAGATGTTTGGTGCTGAGGGATACGAAGTAGTAGCAATCAACGATCTTACAAGCCCAAAGATGCTTGCTCATCTTCTTAAGTATGATTCATCACAGGGTAAGTATGCTTACGCTGATCAGGTTTCAGCTGGTGAGGATTCAATCACAGTTTGTGGCAAGACTCTTAAGATTTACAAGGAGCCAGATGCAAATAACTGTCCTTGGGGCGAGCTTGATGTAGATGTAGTTCTTGAGTGTTCAGGTTTCTACACATCTAAGGAGAAGGCTCAGGCTCATATCAACGCTGGTGCTAAGAAGGTAGTTATTTCAGCTCCAGCTGGTAACGATCTTCCTACAATCGTTTACAACGTAAACCATACTACACTTACAAAAGATGACAAGATCATCTCAGCAGCTTCTTGTACAACAAACTGCTTAG
>JAZLFL010000135.1:0-5387 GCA_045615825.1 Lachnospiraceae bacterium | reverse complement strand
AATGACAGACCAGGTGGAATGCTCATGTATGGTATTCCTTCATTCAAGCTTGAGAAGGATCTTATCGAGGCTGAGATTGAGGTTATCAAGGAGCTTGGCGTTGAGATTAAGTGCGGTGTAGAAGTTGGTAAGGACATTACTCTTGATGAGCTTAGAGCCGAAGGCTATAAGGGCTTCTATGTTGCAATTGGATGTTCTGTAGGAAGAAGGCCTGGCATCCCAGGTGAAGATGCTGCAGGCGCTTATACAGCAGTAGAGTTCTTAAAAGAGACAGCGACTAAGGAAAGCTTCGATCTTACAGGTGATGTAGTTGTAGTTGGTGGTGGTAATGTAGCAATTGATGCTGCAAGAGCTGCCGTTAGATGTACAGATGGAAAGGTATCAATGTTCTGTCTTGAGAACAGAGAACAGATGCCTGCAAGTAAGGAAGAGATCTTCGACGCTGAGTCAGAGAAGATTACTATTAACAACAGCTGGGGACCTAAGGAAGTTCTTACAGAGAATGGCAGGGTTACAGGTGTTGTATTCAAGAAGTGCGTAAGCGTATATGACGAGAATGGAAGATTCGCTCCTACATACGATGAGAACGATACTATGACAGTTCCATGTTCTGAGGTTGTATTCTCAGTTGGACAGGGCATCAGCTGGGGCAACATGCTCGACGGAAGCAAGGTAGAGCTTCGACCTAACGGTGGTGCACTTGCTAACAGACTTACATACCAGACAGCTGAGCCAGATATCTTCGTAGGTGGCGATGTATATACAGGACCTAAGTTCGCAATTGATGCAATTGCAGCAGGACGTGAGGGTGCTATATCACTTCACAGATACGTTCAGGAGCACTGTACTCTTACAATCGGACGTAACAGAAGAGACTTTATCGAGCTTGATAAGACAGACTTAAGCTTTGCAGAATATGACAAGGATAATCGTCAGGTTCCAGCTCCATATGATGTGAAGGAGCAGGCTTGTTCATTCCGTGATATGTCAGCAACCCTTACAGAGGAGCAGGTTAAGAAGGAGACATCAAGATGTCTTGGATGTGGTGCTTCCATTGTTGATGAGAACAGATGCGTTGGATGTGGTGTATGTACTACCAAGTGTGAGTTCGGTGCTATTACACTTAAGAGAGAGCATCCTGACTGTTCAAGAATGGTACCTGCAGAGGACAAGCTTAAGTACATTCTTCCTAATATGGTTAAGCAGTCAATTAAAGTTACATTTGCTAAGAAAAAGTAGGGGATATTTCTATGCATGAATTAGGTGTAACATTTTCTGTTTGTGATACCGTGGAGAGAGTTGCCGCCGAGAACGGTGCTGAGAGAATACGAAAGATTATTCTCGAGCTTGGTGAGGTGTCGACAGTCATCCCGGAGTATCTGACAGATTGTTTTAAGTGGACAATTAAGAAGCGGCCACTTTTAACGGATTGTGAATTAATAATTGAACGATTGCCAGCAATAACCTATTGCGAAGAATGTGGGCAGACATATTCTACTGTGGAATATGGTAAAGTGTGTCCGAATTGTCAGAGCGAGAGGACTTATCTGTTGCAGGGAAATGAATTCAATATTAAGGAAATAGAAGTTGAATAAGCGTAACTAACGCATGTGAGAAAGGGGATTCAATATGATATTTCAGGTTTATGGTGAGACAGCTGGCTACCAGTTACTTGGCTGGTTGTTAGTATTCACAGGACTCGTTGTTGCTAACGAGATTGCTCGTCGTACTAAGGCGGGTGGAATTGCTTGTTTCTTAGTATTACCAGCAATTCTTACAGTTTACTTTATTTCAATCTATGTAGGCGCTGCTATGGGAGCAGAGTGGGCACTTAATAATGATACTTATGTGCACATGAACAGCTGGTTCCATTATGCTAAGCTTTATGCAGCAACAGCAGGTTGTATCGGTTTCATGGCTCTTAAGTATAAGTGGGGCAAGCTTGGTAATGCTCAGTGGTTCAAGGCATTCCCATTCGTGATCGTTGCAATCAACATTCTTATCGCAGTTGTATCTGATTTCGAGTCAGTTGTCAGAGCTGGTTCTTTATCAGGTGGCTGGTGGTTATCATCAGAGGGTGTATGGCTCTATGGTGGATGGTGGAACCTCTTAAACGGTCTTGCAGGTATTATCAATATCTTCTGTATGACAGGCTGGTGGGGAATCTACTCATCTAAGAATAAGAGACAGGATATGTTATGGCCAGATATGATCTGGGTGTATATCGTTGCATACGATATCTGGAACTTCCAGTATACATATCTTAACCTTCCAACACATACATGGTACTGTGGATTCGCACTCTTACTTGCACCAACATTTGCTAACGCATTATGGAATAAGGGTGGCTGGATTCAGAACAGAGCTAACACACTTGCTTTATGGTGTATGTTCGCTCAGGTATTCCCATTATTCCAGGACAACAGTATATTCACAACAGTTTCCCGTGTATATGCTGAGGGCGGAATTGCAGCAGCTATGGGCTCTTCAATGCCTACAGTAGCTGATCCAACAGCACAGGGAGTTATCTCAGTACTCTCAATCATGATTAATGTATTAGCATTATCATTCATTATCAAGAGATCACTTGAGCAGAAGAAGAACCCATATACTAATGAGATCTTCACTGACACTAAGGATTTCCAGATCGCAATGAGCAGAGCTGAATAATATTAAGAATTTACCCCAATATTCCGTGAGAATGTTGGGGTAATTTTATGCCCATATGGTATATTATTATGTAGGAATATATTGTGATAAATGATCCGGGTATTAACTAGGAGATTGTATGATTAGAGAAGCAACAATTAAGAATGGTAAGGTCAGGGGAATGGCCGGCAATAATGCAAGGGTAACAGCCTTTAAGGGAATTCCGTTTGCAGCACCTCCAGTTGGTGATAACAGATGGAGAGCGCCTAAGCCTGTTAAAGACTGGGATGGAGTGTTAGACGCATTCACTTTTGCCCCAATATCAGTTCAGGATCAGCCGGGCGTTGGAACAGATATATATTGCAAGGAATGGCATGTGGATTCAGAGATTCCTATGGATGAGGACTGTCTGTATCTTAATGTATGGACTAATGCGAGCTCAACAGAGGACAGGCTGCCAGTGCTTGTGTGGTTCTTCGGTGGTGCCTTCCAATGGGGATATACTGCGGAGATGGAATTCTGCGGGGAGAATATAGCCAAGCGCGGGGTAGTGGTTGTAAGTGTTAATTACCGACTGGCATCACTTGGGTTCTTAGCGCATCCAGAGCTTACGAGGGAGAATCCGGATGCACCAAGTAACTTTGGTATACTTGATCAGCTGGCGGGTCTTAAGTGGGTTAAGGAGAATATTAAGGCATTCGGTGGCGATTCTGAGAATGTGACTATTGCAGGGCAGTCGGCAGGTGGCGGAAGTGTTCTGACGCACCTTACGAGTCCTTTAAGCAGGGGTTACTTTAATAAGGCTGTAATCTTCAGTGGAATCATCAGGAATCCATATATGAAGGATGATATTATCACCCCTTCGCCAATTGAAGATAAGGAGAAGTTAGGCGTAGAGTTCTTCGAATTCCTGGGAGTTAAGACGCTTGCAGAGGCCAGGGCGTTGGATGCCCTCTTTATTCGCGATAAGTATGCTGAATTTGCACAGAAGCATCCAAGATTTGTGCCTAATATTGATGGAGTGTTGACGCCTGTGGAGCCGTTTGCAGCGTTCCTTCAGGGTAAGAGCGCAGATGTTCCGCTGCTTGCGGGCAATACGGAGGATGAGTTCGAGTTCTATAATCCTGAGGGTAAGAGAGTGCAGTTCCTTGAGCTTTCCACCAAGGCAGCCTTAGCAGCTAACAAAAGTGACAGCTACTATTATTCCTTCGAGGCTGACATTCCTGGAGACGATAAGCCTGGTACTTTCCACTCAGTGGATCTGTGGTTCTGGTTCGAGACACTCGCAGGGAGCGTAAGAGCATTTGACGGAAGACATTATGATCTGGCGAGACAGATGTGTAACTATTTCACCAATTTCATCAAGTCAGGCGATCCTAATGGTAAGGATGCGGATGGAAGTGAGATGACTAAGTGGGACAGATACAGTGAGGATAATAAGAATGAGATGCACTTTACCATCCAGGGCTGTAAGGCAGATATACAGCAGGATGCGTTCAAGGATTCACTTATAGATGTGCTTAAGCTTCAGGCAGGAGAAAAATGAGACGATTTCATACTTCTAACATAATAAGTGCGCCGCATGGATTCTCAACTAGAATCGGGGGCGTTAGTAAAGGAATATATGCATCCTTGAACCTTGGTATGAACAGGGGAGACAGTAATGAGGATGTAACTGAGAACTGGCGTATATTCTTAGATGAGACCGGAATAGGTTATAAGCCGTTTGTATGTGGTAAGCAGGTGCATGGTAATACTGTTCATATTGCAGATATTAAGGATGCAAGACCTGCTTTTGGACCGGGAGAACTAATCGAGGCAGACGGGTATGTGACGAATGTTAAGGACCTCCCGCTTGCGATATTTACGGCAGACTGTGTGCCGGTTCTTATGGAGGATGAGCAGGCCGGGGTAGTGGGAGCAGTCCACTGCGGCTGGAGAAGTACGGTGGACGATATAGAGAAAAATGCCATTGATGCATTCGTAAGTCTTGGTTCTGAAGTTAAGGATATTAAGGTTGCAATCGGACCTGCCATCAGACGGTGCTGCTTCGAAGTAGGAGAAGAAGTTATAGAAGCCGTTAATAATCTTATTGGCTTAGGCCACGAAGACCTCTATAATATAAAGGACAACGGCAAATACATGTTAGATTTATCAGGGGTAGTTAAGGTAAGAATGATTCAGCTTGGAGTTGAACCTGATAATATAGAGATAGTTGGAGGATGCACGCTCTGTAATCCTGATATATACTATTCACACAGATATTCTGAAGGCGCCAGAGGCAGCCTTGCAAGTGCAATTTGCATTAAATAAGAGGAGAGATCTATGAAAGACCGAAGACCAATACTAGAAAATAAGATTTTTCTGTATTTAACCGAGTTCTTTGCAGGCATGTCAGTAATGGCTGTCGAGCTCGGAGCGAGCCGACTTATGGCACCATATTTTAGTTCATCACAGATTGTATGGACCATTATCATTGGTACCATCATGATTGCCATGGCACTTGGCAATATTTACGGCGGACGTAGTGCGGACAAGAATCCTGACCCGGATAAGCTGTATGGACGTATCATTATAGCTGCCATCTGGATTGCGCTGATTCCTGTTGTTGGTAAATACATTATTCTGGCGATTTCAGCAGTACTTATATTTACTGTTAACAATAATTTCCTGATCATAGCAGGATTTGTTGCCTGCATGATTATTTTTGTATTTCCACTTTTTCTGCTTGGAACAGT
>JAZLFL010000134.1:0-10381 GCA_045615825.1 Lachnospiraceae bacterium | reverse complement strand
ATCTGTGGCCTGTGATATCTGCCAGTACCGATGCATTTAACAAGTACGCGGTTGATAATGTCATCCTTCGTAAGCAGTCTTGAGTGTGCCTGCAGGCTGGCTCCCTTATGGGTGTAACCATTGCCCTGCAGCTTATACACCCGGCTATCTCCAATATTAATTAAGAATCCCCGCCTTCCTACAAGTACAACAAGGCTGCACGTAGTACCGGTATTGTTATCGTTAAATCTTAGCTTCAGATCGTTATGGCAGCGGCTTAAAGTCCGGCACATAAGCCTTCTTAGGTAACGAAGACTGGTGCACTTATCAGTATGTGTGGACTCCTCGAAGGAGGCCTTCAATGAATAGGTAACATGGCTTGAAGCATTTTCGCTTTTATAGAGTGAGCCAACCCCGTCTGCAACGACAGCCATAATCACAGGTGTTCGCCCAATAGTAATAGAGACTAACGCAAGAGAATCCTCATTCTCGGGCCGTTTTCCCTGCTCCCAAATATAAGCAGTATAGTATTTCATTCAAATAATCCTTATTGAAATCATTGTGATCTACAATATAATTCTGTCACGAAATGGATTCATTCCGTGTATAGCAAGTGTACTATGACAATTGGCAAAATGCAACCCCTTTGTAAGTGTAAATTGCACGCGTTTTTCATTGAAAAGAATACCCTGCTACATTATACTAATAAGAGTAGTCTGTTACACTTAGGACTACTATATATATGGTTAATAATGCGTAACCACGCAGGTTAAAGAGGGTAAAATGTATAGAGATAATACTAAGGTTGTTAATATAGGCGGAGTACTCATTGGTGGCGGTAATCCGGTTGCGATTCAGTCCATGACCAATGTTCCAACTGAGGATGTAGTCAGATGCGTAGAGCAGATTAAGAGACTTGAGGCAGCAGGCTGTGAGATCATCAGATGTACTGTTCCAACACTTGAAGCAGCAGAGGCTGTAAGAGAGATTAAGAAGCAGATTAATATTCCACTTGTAGCGGATATTCACTTTGATTATAAGATGGCTATTGCTGCAATTGAGAATGGTGCAGATAAGATTAGAATTAATCCTGGTAACATCGGTGGGGAAGATAAGGTTAAGGCGGTTGTTGAGGCTGCCAAGAGCCGTAATGTACCTATAAGAGTTGGTGTTAACAGCGGTTCCCTGGAGAAGGAATTAGTTGCAAAGTATAACGGTGTAACAGCAGAGGGAATCGTGGAAAGTGCGCTCGATAAAGTGCGTATGATTGAGAACTGTGACTACGATAACATGGTTATCAGCATCAAGTCTTCGGATGTAATGATGTGTATTAAGGCCCATGAGTTACTTGCGGGCAAGACTAATTACCCACTTCATGTAGGTATCACAGAGTCAGGAACAGTTCTTAGTGGTAATATCAAGTCGGGAATAGGTCTGGGCGTTATCCTGTATCAGGGAATTGGAGATACTATCAGGGTGTCATTAACAGGTGACCCTGTGGAGGAGATTAAGTCAGCTAAGTTAATCCTTCGTACACTTGGTCTTCGTAAGGGCGGAATAGAGGTTGTCAGCTGTCCAACCTGCGGAAGAACCAAGATTGATCTGATCGGACTTGCCACACAGGTAGAGAATATGGTGGCAGATATTCCACTTGATATTAAGGTTGCCGTAATGGGATGTGCTGTTAACGGACCAGGAGAAGCTAAGGAAGCTGATATAGGAATTGCAGGCGGTAATGGCGAAGGACTGCTCATTAAGAAGGGTGAGATAGTTCGTAAGATGCCAGAGAGCGAGCTGCTTGGTGCACTTAGAGAAGAATTACTTAATTGGGATAAATAATGGGTAACGATAAGCTTTTTCCCGAGGTATTTCAGGGGCTTAAAGTGAATAAAGAGGTTATGTCTCAGTTCGAGAATGTAACAGTAAGGAGGGTTGCTATGAATACAAATGGCGACCTTCTTAAGGTATGCCTGATTTCCGACCATCTTATCCTAAGGGATGCTGTTGTTAAGATGCAGAAGGCTATTAAGGACAGTATCTTCGCAAGCAGGCGTATTGAGATTAAGATTCTGTTTAAGTTTAATCTGTCTGCGAGCTATAACTTAAAGGTTCTTATGGGCATGTATAAGGACAGTCTGACGGAAGAGCTTAAGGAGAGGGATCATCTCTTAGCCAATGCCTTAAGACTTGGCCGTCCGGAGTTTGCGGATGACAGGACTATGACCCTGTTTATTCCGGACACCAGGAATAATCATGCCAATGAGACGCGCCTGTTGGAATTTCTGGAGCGTGTATTCACAGACAGATGTGGCGTAGATGCGATTATTGATATTGATTATTATGCGAAGGAAGAAAATTCAGCCAGAAAAGCCAGCGAAGAGGCGATGATAAAGAGGAAGATTGCTACTATAGCAGCTAATGCTGGAATCGCAACAATATATGAAGATATTACAGTTAATATGGAGGCGATTGATAATCAGTCAGTAGATGAATCAATTGCGAAGGCAATAGTGGAAGAGCATTCCAATACGGAAGGCGCTAATAAGATTGATGCAGATAATACTTCTACTTCTAATAAGAAGAGTGATTCTAACAAATCAAAGTCTTCAGATACAGAGACTGTCAGAGAGAACAGAAGAGCTCTTAAGAGAAGTGATAATCCTGCAGTTATCTATGGTAAGGACTTCGATGGTGATGTAACACCAATGAAGGATATCCTGGGTGATATTGGTGAAGTAATAGTGCGTGGTATGGTTGTCTCTACAGAGGAGAGAGCTATTAAGAACGAGAAGACTATCTTCTTCTTCGACGTGTCAGATTTCACAGACACCTTCCATATGAAGGTATTCATACATAACGACCAGGTTAAGGAATTATCTTCAGGTCTTAAGTCAGGAGCCTTTGTACTTGTTAAGGGTACTGCAATGTTCGACAGCTTTGATGGAGAGCTTACGATTGGTTCTATTCAGGGCATTATGAGTATTAAGGACTTCAGGGAACCAAGAGTTGACCTTGCTGAGAAGAAGAGAGTGGAGCTTCACTGTCATACCAAGATGAGTGATATGGATGGTGTGTCGGATGTTAAGGATATTGTGGGCAGGGCCTATAAGTGGGGACATCCAGCTATCGCCATCACAGACCATGGTGTTGTTCAGGGCTTCCCAGATGCGAACCATTTCTGGGAGGATAATTATAAGAAGTGGAAGGGTAAGCGTGCTGAGGAAGGCCTGCCTAATTCTCCTGATGACTTCTTCAAGATTATCTACGGCGTAGAGGCATATCTTGTTGATGACTTAAGCGTTGTAGCGGTTAATCCTAAAGGGCAGAATATATCAGATACCTGTGTTGTATTCGATATTGAGACAACAGGATTCTCATGCGTACGTAATAAGATTATAGAGATTGGTGCAGTTAAGGTTAAAGGAGGAGAAGTAATCGACAGATTCTCAACCTTCGTTAATCCTAATGAACCAATACCATATAGAATTACACAGTTAACATCTATTACTGATGAGATGGTAATGGATGCACGAACTATTGAAGAGGTGTTGCCGGAGTTCATCGCGTTCATTGGTGATGCATATCTGGTTGCGCATAATGCATCCTTTGATACATCGTTTATTGCGGAGAACTGCAGGCAGTTAGAGATTCCATATGAGTATTCACATGTGGATACAGTTGAGCTTGCAAGAATACTTCTTCCGCATCTGCCTAACTATAAGCTGCATACTGTGGCCAAGGATCTTAATGTATCCTTAGAGCACCATCACAGGGCGGTTGATGACGCAGAATGTACGGCCTGGATATATCTTGAGCTTGAGAAGAAGTGTGCAGAGAGAGGTATATATACTGTTGAAGAGCTTAACAGTATGGAGGGTAATAGAGTTGATAAGGTTAAGAAGCTTCGTTCCCACCATGCCATTATGCTGGCCAAGAATAATACGGGAAGGGTTAATCTCTACCATCTTGTAAGCCAGTCGCACTTATTCTATATGCACAGAGGCAAGCCATGTATTCCTAAGAGTCTGTTCAATGAATGCAGGGAAGGAATACTGCTTGGAAGCGCCTGTGAGGCAGGCGAGCTCTATGGTGCAATAATTGATGACAGATCAGAGGACGAGATTGCACGTTTAGTTGAATATTATGATTATCTGGAGATTCAGCCGACTGGTAATAACAAGTTCATGATTCTCTCTGATAAATATGAGAACATTAACTCTGAAGAGGATATTCAGGAGATTAATAAGAAGATAGTAGAGCTTGGAGAGAAGTTCTGCAAGCCAGTCGTAGCAACCTGTGATGTGCATTTCTTAGATCCAGAGGATGAGGTATACCGCCGTATCCTTATGGCAGGAGAGGGATTTAAGGATGCTGATGACCAGGCGCCGCTGTATCTTAGAACGACTGAAGAGATGATGCAGGAATTCATGTATCTTGGTCGTGAGAAGGCTGAAGAGGTGGTCATCACCAATACCAACAAGATTGCGGACATGATTGACACTATTAAGCCTGTCAGACCTGATAAGTGTCCTCCGGTTATCGAAGACAGTGATAAGACTCTTACAGATATCTGCTATAACAAGGCTTATGAGATGTATGGTAATCCGCTTCCTGAGATAGTTGAAGCGAGACTTAAGAGAGAGCTTAACTCCATCATATCCAATGGCTTCGCCGTAATGTATATAATTGCACAGAAGCTAGTATGGAAGTCGGTGGAGGATGGTTATCTTGTAGGCTCGAGAGGATCTGTAGGTAGCTCGTTTGTTGCGACCATGTCGGGTATTACAGAGGTTAATCCACTCAGTCCACATTATTATTGTAAAAAATGCCACTACTCAGACTTTGACTCTCCAGAAGTTAAGGCATACTCGGGACGTGCCGGAGTAGATATGCCGGATAAGGCCTGCCCTGTGTGTGGTGAGCCGCTTATAAAGGATGGCTTCGATATTCCGTTTGAGACTTTCCTTGGGTTCAAGGGTGATAAGGAGCCGGATATTGATCTTAACTTCTCCAGTGAGTATCAGAGTAAGGCACATAAATACGTAGAAGTTATATTCGGAGCTGAGCAGGCCTTCAGAGCGGGTACAATTGGTACACTTGCGGATAAGACTGCATATGGCTTCGTTAAGAAATATTATGATGAGCGTGGTCAGAAGAAGAGAGGCTGTGAGATCAACAGACTGATTCAGGGCTGCGTTGGAGTACGAAGAAGTACAGGACAGCATCCAGGTGGAATCATTGTTCTTCCTGTGGGGGATGATATTGATTCGTTCACGCCGGTACAGCATCCACCTAAGGATGAGAGTACTATAACTACACACTTTGATTACCACTCAATTGATCATAACTTACTTAAGCTTGATATACTTGGACACGAAGATCCGACCATGATTAGAAAGCTTCAGGATTTAACAGGAAGGGATCCACTTACTATTCCACTTGATGATCCAGGAGTAATGAGTCTGTTCCAGAGTACTGAGGCCCTGGGAATTAAGCCTGAGGATATGGGAGGTACACCATTAGGATGTCTGGGTATTCCGGAATTTGGAACGGATTTTGCCATGAACATGCTTATTGCTACCAAGCCACAGGCGTTCTCGGATCTGGTCAGAATCTCAGGTCTGTCGCATGGTACCAACGTATGGCAGGACAATGCCGAAGTACTTATCAGGGAAGGTACAGCGACTATTTCAACAGCAATATGTACGCGAGATGATATCATGGTATATCTGATTGAGATGGGTGTTGAGAGTTCGCATGCCTTCAGTATTATGGAGAATGTCCGTAAGGGTAAGGTTGCCAAGGGCAAATGTGCTGAGTGGGCTGAATGGAAGCAGGAGATGTTAGACCATAATGTACCTGAGTGGTATGTATGGAGCTGCGAGCAGATTCAGTATATGTTCCCTAAGGCGCATGCGGCAGCATACGTTATGATGGCATGGAGAGTTGCGTACTGTAAGATTAACTATCCACTCCAGTATTATGCGGCATTCTTCAGTATTCGTGCCAAGGCATTCTCATATGAGAGTATGTGTCAGGGCAGGGAACATCTGGAACTTCGAATGAAGGAAGTTAAGCAGCGTCTTGCAGATAAGTCAACAGCGACCAAGAAGGATGAGGCAACACTTAAGGATATGCGTATCGTCCAGGAGATGTATGCGAGAGGCTTTGAGTTCATGCCAATCGATATCTTCAAAGCACAGGCACGTTCCTTCCAGGTAATAGATGGTAAGATTATGCCATCCTTTACAAGTATTGAAGGTCTTGGTGAGACAGCTGCCGATCTTATGGTGGAGGGCTGTAAGGGAGGTCCATTCTTATCCCGTCAGGATTTCAAGGAGAGGACCAGAGCATCACAGACTATTACAGATATAATGGCAGAGCTTGGATTACTGGGTAACCTGCCTGAGACTAACCAGATATCAATATTCGACTTTATGGGATAAGGAGATAACTAAATGCATCAGTTTTTACAGGAATTATCAAGTGCTTCACCTACACCGGGTGGTGGCGGCGCAGCAGCATTAATCGGAGCTATAAGCGCTTCACTCTGCAGTATGGTAGCTAATCTTACAACGGGTAAGAAGAAATACGCACAGTATCAGGGGAAGATAGATGAGTACCTCAGTATTCTGCCTGGTATTATTGATAATCTCGAAGCAGATATTAAGAAGGATGCGGATGCATTCGCACCACTGGCAGCAGCGTATTCCAAGGATAAGAATGATCCTGATTATGCAGAGGTAATGGAGAAGGCAACACTTGATGCAGCTATTGCTCCACTTGAGATTACACGAGATATCTATAATCTTGTACCGATTATCGAAGAGATGTCAGTGATTGGTTCAAGACTTGCCATTAGCGATGTGGCTGTTGCAGCGACTTCTGCCATAGCTGCATTGGAGAGCGCAGTTATGAATATTTACATTAATACTAAGTCGTTGTCAGACAGAGAAGCTGCTGATAAGATGAATGCCGAGGCTATGAACATGGTAGCAGATGGTAAGGAGAGACTTAGTAAGGTATATGAAGAGATTATGATATCTCTTCGTGGATAGGAATGGAGATAGTTATGAAAGAATGGAGAGGCATGCCTGTCGTTAAGGCTATTGCTGAGGATGTAACTGCAAGAATGGAGATATTAGCTAAGAAGAATATTATTCCAACACTTGCGGTTGTAAGAGTCGGAGAGAGAGAGGATGATCTGTCGTATGAGAGAGGTCTTACCAAGAGATTTGATTCTGTAGGAGCCAAGGTAGTAGTTAAGGTGCTTCCAGTTGATGTATCCCAGGAGGAACTGGAGAAGACAATTATTAGCTGTAATGAGGATGACAGCATTCATGGAATTCTTCTATTTAGACCACTTCCGAAGCATATTAATGAGAAGGCCGTTACGGAGCTTGTGTCAGCACGTAAGGATGTGGACTGTATGACACTTACTAATATTGCACATACCTTTGCACAGGATGGCAAGGGACATGAGCCATGTACTGCACAGGCAGTTATGGAGATTCTTAAGTTCTATGATTATGACCTCACTGGCAAGAAGGCAGTTGTAGTTGGACGAAGCATGGTTGTAGGCAAGCCACTTTCAATGATGCTTCAGAAGAAGAATGCGACTGTAACCATGTGTCATACCAAGACTGTCGATCTTATGAAGGAATGTAAAAAGGCAGATATTATATGTGCTGCAGCAGGTGTTCCCAAGATGATTACAGCTGATTATATGAAAAAGGGCCAGGTAATCATCGATGTTGGTATTAATGTCGTTGACGGCGTACTATGTGGAGATGTTGATTATGAAGCAGCCAGGGAGAAGGCAGCATATGCCACTCCGGTTCCAGGCGGTGTAGGTACGGTTACTACTTCAGTTCTGCTTCTGCATACACTTAAGAGCGCTGAAGAGATTGCTTAGTGAATATACAAAATGGTTTTAATAATGTTATAATAATCAGTGTGTTGATGAGATAATATCGGCAACACAATAGGTGTGTATAGCACGTTAATATGGAGGGTATATGAAGTACAGTTACAAAGGGAAAATCAATCAGGATGAGATAGGATTCTTCATTGATATTCCATTCAATATTTGGGAGATCTGTGAGAAGGAAGGTAATGTTCCTGCTAAGGTTAAGGTTGGAAGCACAGGATTTGTATGTAACCTCTTCCCACTAGGTAAGGGATTCTACCGTATTCCAGTATCTCCAGAGGTTGCTGAGATATTAGGTGATACAGATTATAAGATCAGCTTCAGAATTACTAAGTCAGGCGTTGATGACAGCCCATACTCAACAGTTAATCCTATTAGAAAAATTGATTCTATTGAGTGCATTCATCAGCCAGCAGATGGTCTCTGTGGACAGTCATGTATCGCAATGCTTGCTGGTATCAGTATTGAGAGAGTAAGTAACATTATGCACTGTGCAGAGTGGCAGGCAACAATGGGTAAGATGATTGGTGCTCTTAACTACTTCGGATTTGAGCATTCAGAGGAAATTGTATATACACTTGGTGATCCAGATATTAAGCTTCCTAAGTGCTGTATCATGATGGAGAAGATGGGAAGATACAATCATTATCTTATCGGATATGATGGAAAATACTATGATTCAAGTGCTGGTGTCCTTGAAGAGTATGATTTCTCTAAGCTCACAGGTTATCTTGAGGTAATTGTCTAATTTCTTTATAAATGTTTATGGTTTCTTAATTTTATTTTGAAATAAAGGTGCTTATAATTAAATTGTCGTAAGCAATAACGACCAGACAGATAATGTATTAAGGGGACTACATTCATGTAGTAGAAGTGGAGGAGTATATGTCATTCTGGAATGATATTACAGAGAAGGTACAGGCAGGAAGCAAGGTCGCAGCAGCTAAAGCTAAGGAGCTTTCACAGATTGCACAGCTTAAGACACAGATTGTTGGCTGTGATAACTTATTAGTTAAGAATTACAAGGAACTTGGCAAGGCTTACTATGAAGCTCACAAGGATGATGAGATATTAGAGTATGCAGAGTATATGGATACTATCAAGGATGCTCTTGCTAAGAAGGATGATCTTAATGCTCAGATAGCTGAGATTAAGGCAGCTAATCCAGAAGTTGCAGAAGCTGCAGATGAAGCGGTTGAAGCTGCAGATGAAGCAGTTGAAGTCGCAGCTGAGGTAATCGAGACAGCCGAAGAAGCAGTAGCAGAGGTTGCCGACGATATAACAGAAGAATAATTAAATAACAAAATATAAATAAGCATCCAGGAGCGTTGGCCGCGCTGCAGGCTGCGCCACTACATAGCGTGGTGGCCAGTATTAAAACTGCAGCCGGAGGGGACTCCTGGATGCTTATTTTTACTTGTAAATAAATAAATCGCCTCGTGTATAACGAGGCGATTTGTGTGTGGTTATGTGGCGTCCCGATTACTGAAGCGCTGCAAGTGCGGCATCTGCTTCGTTCTGCTGAAGGGCAGCAGCGGCAACAGCGGCACGCATCTGCATCTCTGCAGTCTGCTGAGCAATTATAGCTTCAGCATTAGGATCTGCCATGAATATTGCATTATGAGGACAGATGTTGATTGTAGATACTGTTCCGTCTTCATTAATAATTTCCTGACCAGTATTGGCTGTTCCACCAGTAATAGTAGTAGAGCCACTAAGTAATGATGCATCCTCAAGGAGTGGAAGTTCGAATACACCCTCTGCCTTGAATGGACATGTATCACATGCTGGCTGTAATGAGTATGAACATACTGTACCGGCATAATGGACATCACAGAATTCAGTAGGAACTGTTCCTTCCTCGAAGATCTCGCTCTTAACACAGGCATCACATAATCCAGGAACTGGAAGCTTACCAGACTTTGAACATACTGCAGCGGATACGATACCGCCTGGAGTAGGGAAGCTCTGGTATTCGAGGTTTTCGTGAATTCTCTGCATTACCTTCTTCCATACTGTCTTAGCAAGGTTCTTCTCAGAAGCGGAAGATAACTTAACATTGTTATCGAAGCCTGCCCATGCTGAAGCTGTATAAGATGGAGCAGGACGGGGGCCTGACGGTTGTTCTCGCCGGCGAAATGGACACGATCACGTCCGTCAGGGTCGAGCCTGAGATCGGTGTCGTCACGGTGTACCGGAAGGTGGTTCTCGACATGACGGATGTTTCGTACGTCACCTCCGCGGGGATCCGCGTACTGGTCGGTCTCCGCAAGCGGATGGCACCCGATGCGAAGCTGGAACTCGAGGGTCTCCAGCCCTTCGTGCGTCACGTCCTCGAGCTCAGCGGACTGACGACGCTGATCGGACAGTAGCTTGTTATTGGGCGTGTGGAGCATACGGCATGGAGGGACAAGAACATTGGAACGTGGCGCGTTAAGTGGGACATAATGTCGCGACATTGTGTCCCACTCT
>JAZLFL010000133.1:0-5733 GCA_045615825.1 Lachnospiraceae bacterium | reverse complement strand
AAGCGGAATACCATCATCAGTGAAACCTATAGCACCCTTCTGCTTCAGGTCCTCCATATTAACTATTTCTTCGCCTTTAAGGCCCTTGGATATGCTTGCGCAGGTATATACGTTAATATCCGTCTCCTTGCCCTTATCAATCACATAGCTAAGTGTCTCTTCATTATCCACTACAGGCTTTGTATTGGCCATCAGTATTACACTTGTAACTCCTCCTCTGGCTGCAGCCTTCGCACCCGTATATATATCCTCTTTATAAGTAAATCCAGGATCTCTAAAGTGCACATGCACATCCACAAGTCCCGGACCTATTATCTTCCCTGTGCAGTCGAAAACATCCACTTTTTCAGAGTATTCTGCTTCCAGCTCCTTAGCGGATATTTCCTCCTCAATCTTAACGATCTTCTCATTATGTATGGCAATATCCCTTACAGCTTCAAGCTTCGATACAGGATCTATTACCAGTCCACCCTTAAGTAATATCATAGATACCCCTTTACGCGTTTACTATCTCATCATGCTTGCTGTTATACAGCCCAAGTACTACTTCATAAGCCTTCTCCGGGATAGCCTTAAGCTCATCACGGCTCAAGCCCTCCGTCTTAATAGGCTCTCCGACCAATATAGCTACATGTGCCTTCTTAACCCATGGCTTCTGTGCCTCGAATATTGCCTCTGAATTAACTATCGCAAATGGAACAATATCACAACCACTCTTATCAGCTATCTTGAAGCTTCCTCCCTTAAATGGAAGAATGCCTTCGCCCTTGTTACGTGTACCTTCTGGAAAAATCAGGATACTAAGTCCCATTTTAACCCTCTCAATCGCTTCAAGAACCATCTTAAGACCCGCCTTGATATCATCACGGTCTAAGAACAGACATCCTATACTGTACATCCACTCCCTAAGCAATGGTACCTTCTTAATCTCCATCTTAGCAATGATTCCTGTAGGAGTCTTAACAATCGAATAGAATAACAGGATATCAAATATACTTCTGTGGTTACCAACAAACAGTACGCTTCTATCCTCTGGTATATTCTCTGCGCCATATACATCAATCTTAGTTCCACACACCTTAAGCACCAGTCTAAAGGCCCATCTTATCACCTTCATACTGCTTGTATACTGGGATATTGGATTGAACTTGCCAGCTATCCATTCAGCTATCAAAAGTGGTATGGATAATATCAAAAACAATACTACAAAGATTCCTGCTACAATAATTCTCATAATTCATCCTTTACAATTCGCATTTACTTCCAAGAACAAATATCAGTCTGGAAAGTTCCAATATATTCTCACCAATTGGCGTATCTCCCATGCCTTCAAGCATATAATCTCTCTTATTGCCGTTAACACCCAGAAGATAATGTATATAATTGCCCTGTATAGACGCATATTCATGACCTGATACTACGTATCCAACAAGGCCAAGCTTCATCATGTTACAGATAATATCGTTCTCTGACAGCTCATCAATATTGGACTGTACATAGAAGTGCTGCTTATCAGTAAGTGCAGACAGCCTCACCATATCATTAAGATAATCCGTCATAATCTGCTCGCAACGGTTGTAATCTACCTTGTATTCTGACTTAAGATAAGCCACGTCAGCAAGCATTACAAAGTCATACTGTGACAACTGCTTTGCTTCATGTTCCATCTGGTCGTACAACGCAATTGCATTACGGTACTTAATCTGACCCGTGGCGCGATACATCGCAGCGGATGCATAGTAATAAGAATCCGCACTGACATTATCCCTGTAGCTGTCCATGTACTGATATGCCCTGAGAGCCGCCTGAAGAGAAGCCAGCACCAGCTCATCAGGTTCCTCCTTATGAAGCTGATAGAACTGCGCCATAACACCAGCGAATTCTGCCGTCGATGTAAGCGACTCTTCGCCATCTAACTCTTCACTTACCGTAAGCAGGTCATATACTGCTCCCGTCCCCGCATCCTGGGACTTAAGCAGCCTCTCAATAGAGTTTCTTATAAAGGTCTCATTAATATAGCTGTCGGAATATATATCCTTGGTCATCATCAGATTGGCAAGTACATATATTAAGTCACTTGTCTTAGTGTACTTAGCCGTAGCAACCCTGTTGTAGATATCCATATTAAGATTCTTATAAATATTCTTCTTAATATCAAATGGATATGAATAGCCTACATCTTCCTGAAGAATCCTGTATGTGCCTTCTGTCGAAAAATCCGAGAAATCTCCCGTATATAGATGTGTGGACTCATTACCTGTGATATCCATCTTGGTCATAATACCTTCATAGACTACTTCATTAGTGCTCATATCAATAATGGAGTAATCGGCATCTGTATTATCTGTACGAAGGAATACTACCTTCTTGCCCGCAGGTTCATAGCCCAGTCTGTCAGTTATGAGAGAAGGCGTCTGAGGTACCTTAATATAATTAAAGTCCGGTGTATAATTAAGCTTTGTAATATACACTTCTTCCTCCGAAACAGCACCTGTGTAATCAAATCCACAGCCATTTAGAAGCGCTATTATCACAATGCTAATAATCAACCAGACTCTACGCATTATCGTACATTCTCTCCCCATTTTTCTATAAGTATTATACAAGCTAAGAACAAAATATGAAAGAAATTCTTCATATCCATCGATGTTTTGCCGATATTCTCTATGTAACTAATAACATCTTTATGAAAGGAGATTTATATTGAAGATCGATTCCTATAATATAGGAATGGATTCCGCTAGAACATATAGTTCCAGCTCAACAAGGAAGTTGGCTTTGAATTATTCAAAGCAAAATGATGGCAGCATTCAGGCCTCGCTTAGCGATGTAATGAACAGCATTGAGGCTAAACGCACAAGGGTTCATCCGGGCGAAGAGCCAAGCGCACTGCGTCACATTGATCAGGTTCGTCAGAAGTTCGTCCTCTACTTATGGAGGATGCTGTTCGGCGGCGAAAGGGCCGACAACATGGCCAAGGAGCTCGGTATGGAGCCTCTAAGCAACGAATCTGACAGTTCCAATACGGCCTCTCAAGGTACAGGAACAGGATTCTCCGTGATTAAGCTGTCCGGACTTCGCGAAAGCTACTTCGAAGAGTATGAAGAATGCAGCTTCTCTTCAGCCGGTCAGGTCACCACAGCAGATGGAAGAGTCATTAATTTCTCTGTTGATTTAAGCATGAGCAGAAGCTTCGAAGAATATTACAGGGAGGAAGGTATAGAACTTGCTTCAATGTGTGATCCACTGGTCCTCAACTTCGATGGCGATGTGGCAGATCTCACTGACCAAAAATTCTTCTTCGATCTTGACTGTGATGGCGAGGAAGAGGAAATATCCACGCTTGCAAGCGGCAATGCCTTCTTAGCATTAGATGAGAACAATGATGGCATCATCAATGATGGCAGTGAGTTATTCGGTACAAGATCCGGAAATGGCTTTGCTGATTTAGCAAAATACGACCTGGATGGCAATGGCTGGATAGACGAGAATGACAGCATATTCGATAAGCTGAAGGTATGGGTTAAGAATCCCGATGGAAGCGATTCACTATTATCGCTGAAGGAGAAGAATGTCGGAGCAATCTACCTTGGAAGCGCTAATACCGACTTCGGTCTACGTTCCTTGAATACTGGTAACTTAAACGGCTACATCCGTAAGACAGGCATATTCTTATATGAAGACGGCTCAGGTGTAGGCCTTATGAATCATCTTGATATAGCTAACTAGTATATAGTCAACGATAAAAATAAATAGAACCATTTTGATTTTTCTTCAAAATGGTTCTATTTTTATGCGTTTTACCTTAATAATTAAATCCTTATTTAATTATTTGCTTATACTCTGTTGTAGTTGATGAGACAGCCAGTAAGGATAATCTTACGCTCTTCATCTGTGAGATCGCCAAGAGTCAGCTCGAACTCCTTAAGCTCTCCAGCTGCAATTGCATATGCCTTAATAACAGAAGTCTTCTCTGTAACTGCAGTCTTAATGCCTGGTACAAAGATATAATCGAGGTTCTTGAATGGAAGCTCGCCTTCCTTGATAAGGAATGGAAGCATACCCCAGTTAATAAGGTTACTTCTATATCTCTTAGTAGCATACTCATTAGCGATGTTAGCCCATCCTCCGAGTACCTTCTGGCAGCTTGCTGCCTGCTCTCTTGCTGAACCATCACCTGGCTTAACAGCGAAGATTGTAGAACCGTATCCAATCGAAGCCTCTGCATCTGCATATACCTTCTTAACGGCATCCATGGCATCGCTAAGCTCCGGTCTGTTCTCGTATACATTATTACCTGCCATCAGGTCTTCCTGAACGGCTCTCATATCCTTAGCACGTCCTACATACTCTGGATCCTTTCTTGAGAGTGTGAACTCTGCAAGCCCCAATGGGTTAGATCTGTAACTACTTGTCTCACCTGATGGAATAAGCTCATCAGTTGTAGTAACTGGATCGTGAATCTCTGATACTACACGAAGCATTAAGTTCTCTGGAAGCTCGCTCATCTTTGGCCAGTCCTTAATGTTAGGACCGAACTTGATCTCTACGCTGCTGTCTGCAACTCCCTTGGAATCAAATACTCTGTTAGCATAGATGTTCTGATCGAAGTGATATGCATATGTTCCGATATCACCATCGATATCTGTAGCTGCTGTTAAATATCCCTTATTAGCTGCTGTAGCTGCAATTGATCTTGCATCCATAAGTGCTACAGATGCTACCTGGCCATTCTGTACCTTAGAACCTTCTCTGTTAGGGAAGTTACGTGTACTATGACGGATAGAGAATGCATTATTAGCCGGTGTATCACCTGCACCGAAGCATGGTCCGCAGAATGCTGTCTTCAATACTGCACCTGTCTCAAGAAGTGCCTGAGCACAACCATTCTTCATAAGTTCCATATATATAGGTGTAGAAGCAGGATATACATTAAGTGTGAACTCGTCTGCACCAATGTACTTGCCTCTTAAGATATCTGCTGCTGCACAGATATTCTCGAATCCACCACCTGCACATCCAGCGATGACTCCCTGATCAACATAGAGCTTGCCATCTCTGATCTTATCAGCAAGTGTGAAGTCAACACTGTCACCGAAGCTTACCTTGGCACGCTTCTCAACCTCGTTAAGAATATCAGCGAGATTAGCATTAACCTCTTCGATTGTGTATGCATTGCTTGGATGGAATGGCATAGCAATCATTGGTCTTACTGTTGATAAGTCAATGCTTATAAGGCCATCATAGTAAGCAACATCACCAGGATTAAGCTCTGAATAGTCCTCACTTCTTCCATGAATATCATAGAATTCCTTAATCTTGTCATCTGTCTGCCAGATACTTGATAAACATGTTGTCTCAGTTGTCATTACATCAACACCGATTCTGAAATCAGCGCTAAGATTCTTAACACCAGGTCCAACGAACTCAAGTACCTTATTCTTAACATATCCATTAGCAAATACCGCGCCAATTAATGCGATTGCAACGTCCTGAGGTCCAACACCTCTTACTGGCTCACCTGTAAGGTATACAGCAATTACGCCTGGTCTGTCGATATCATATGTCTGGTTAAGAAGCTGCTTAACCAGCTCAGGTCCACCCTCACCCATTGCCATGGTACCTAATGCACCATAACGTGTATGCGAGTCAGAACCTAAGATCATTCTTCCGCCGCCAGCTAACATCTCGCGGGCAAACTGATGAATTACAGCCTGATGAGGAGGTACATAT
>JAZLFL010000132.1:0-2865 GCA_045615825.1 Lachnospiraceae bacterium | reverse complement strand
AGGAAAGCTTGCAGACTGTTCTGATAAGAATCCTGAAAACTGTGAAATATTTATCGTTGAGGGAGATTCCGCTGGTGGTTCTGCAAAGACTGCAAGAAGCAGGGCAACTCAGGCAATTCTGCCACTTCGTGGAAAGATTTTAAATGTTGAGAAGGCAAGACTTGATAAGATTTTAGGAAATGCTGAAATTAGATCAATGATTACAGCTTTCGGTACAGGTATTCATGAAGATTTTGATATCAGTAAGCTAAGATATCATAAGATTATTATCATGACTGATGCCGATGTTGATGGAGCTCATATTGCTACATTAATGCTTACATTCTTATATAGATTCATGCCAGAACTTATTAAGCAGGGTTATGTATATCTTGCTACTCCTCCACTATATAAGCTGGAGAAGAATAAGAAGGTATGGTATGCATACTCTGATGAAGAGCTTGCTGGAATTATTAACGAGGTCGGACGTGATCAGAATAACAAGATTCAGAGATACAAGGGTCTTGGTGAGATGGATGCTGATCAGCTCTGGGAGACAACAATGGATCCAGAGAAGAGAGTTCTTAGAAGAGTAAGTGTAGATGATGATTCAGAATCAGAACTTGATCTTACATTCACAACATTGATGGGTGATAAGGTTGAACCAAGAAGAGAGTTCATCGAAGAGAACGCTAAGTACGTTAAGAATCTTGATATTTAATAATCACCGCTGCTTCGCAGCGGAAGGAGAATAATTATGGATGATCAGATTTTTGATCAGGTAAAACATGAAGATTTAAAGAAAATAATGGAGTCATCTTACATTGACTATGCCATGAGTGTTATTGCCTCACGTGCACTTCCAGATGTAAGAGACGGACTTAAGCCAGTTCAGAGAAGAGTATTATACTCAATGAAGGAACTGAGCAATACTTACGACAAGCCACATAGAAAGTGTGCCAGAATTGTCGGTGATACAATGGGTAAGTATCATCCACATGGTGACAGCTCAATCTACGGCGCTTTAGTAAATATGGCTCAGGAGTGGAGCTTCAGATATACTCTTGTTGATGGTCATGGTAACTTCGGTTCTGTCGATGGTGACGGAGCTGCTGCTATGCGATACACTGAGGCAAGATTATCTAAGATTTCTTCTGAGATGCTTGCTGATATTGATAAGAATACAGTAGATTTCATTCCTAACTTCGATGAGACTGAGAGTGAGCCTGTAGTACTTCCAAGCAGATATCCTAATCTGCTTGTTAATGGTACAACTGGTATCGCCGTTGGTATGGCTACTAATATTCCACCTCATAATCTTCGTGAAGTAGCATCAGCTGTATGTAAGATTATTGATAATAAGGTTGAAGAGGACAGAGATACTGATATTGATGAGCTTCTTCCACTTGTTAAGGCTCCTGATTTCCCAACTGGTGGTATTATCCTTGGAACTAGAGCTGTTGAGGAAGCTTACAGAACAGGCCGTGGTAAGATTAAGGTCAGAGCTGTCTGCAATATTGAGACCATGGAGAATGGTAAGTCACAGATTATTGTAACTGAGATTCCATACATGGTTAATAAGGCAAGACTTATCGAGAAGATTGCTGAGCTTCAGAAGGAAAAGAAGGTTGATGGTATAACAGACCTTCGTGATGAGTCTAACAGAGAAGGAATGAGAATTGTTATTGAGCTTAGACGTGATGTTAATGCCAATGTCTTACTCAATAAGTTATATAAGCATACACAGCTCCAGGATACTTTCGGAGTTAATATGTTAGCTCTTGCTAATAACCAGCCTAAGGTTATGAGCCTTCTTGAAATGCTTACATATTACCTTAAGCATCAGGAGGAAGTTGTAACAAGAAGAACTAAGTATGATCTTAATAAGGCTGAAGAAGAAGATCATATCTTACAGGGATTATTAGTTGCCCTTGATAATATTGATGAAGTAATCAGAATTATCAGAGCAAGTGCAGATGTTGCAACTGCTGTTAATGGTCTTATAGAAGCATTCGGGCTTGATGAGGCACAGGCTAAGGCAATTGTTGATATGAGACTTAGACGTCTTACAGGCTTGGAGAGAGAGAAGCTTGAAGCTCGTCATGAAGAATTAGTTAAGATAATTGAGAATTTGAAGGCAATCCTTGCTGATAAGAAGCTCTTACTTGGAGTGATTAAGACAGAGCTTACAGAGATATCTGATAAGTTCGGTGATGAGAGAAGAACTGCAATTGGCTTCGACGATGATGATATCTCAATTGAAGATATGATTCCTAATGAGAATGTTGTTATAGCTATGAGTAACTTAGGTTACATTAAGCGTATGACAATGGATAATTTCCGTGCACAGAACAGAGGCGGCAAGGGAATTAAGGGAATGTCTACAATCCAGGATGATTATATCGAAGATCTTCTTATGACTAACACTCATAATGATGTAATGTTCTACACAAACATGGGTAGAGTATACAGACTTCGTGCATATGAGATTCCAGAAGCTGGAAGAACTGCAAGAGGAACTGCTATTATTAATCTTCTTCAGCTTAATCCTGGTGAGAAGATATCAGCTATGATTCCTCTTACAAGTATTGAGGACAACAAGAACCTCTTCTTCGTAACTAAGAAGGGTATTGTAAAAAAGACTTCAATTCAGGAATTCGCCAATATCAGGAAGAATGGTCTTATCGCAATTAATATCCAGGACGATGATGAATTAATTGATGTTAAGACAACAGACAGCGAGAACAGAATCTTCATTGTAACCAGGAATGCAATGTGTATTCAGTTCAAGGAGACTGATGTAAGACTTACAGGTCGTAACACAATGGGTGTTAAGGCTATGGATCTTGATGACGATGATGAAATCGTTGGAATGCAGATT
The DNA here is from genome assembly GCA_045615825.1 of Lachnospiraceae bacterium. Classification (GTDB taxonomy): domain Bacteria; phylum Bacillota; class Clostridia; order Lachnospirales; family Lachnospiraceae; genus Colinaster. The sequence goes on along the minus strand of JAZLFL010000132.1, from coordinate 5 downwards.
GATAC
>JAZLFL010000131.1:0-8023 GCA_045615825.1 Lachnospiraceae bacterium | reverse complement strand
CAGTATATCGAGAAGGATGCAGCACTTGAGCGTAGATTCCAGCCTGTAATGGTTGATGAGCCAACAGTTGAGGACGCTATTTCAATTCTTCGTGGACTTAAGGAGAGATATGAGAACTACCACCATGTTAAGATTATGGATAATGCTCTTGTATCGGCAGCAACCCTTTCCAACAGATATATAAGCGACCGTTTCCTTCCTGATAAGGCAATTGACCTTGTGGATGAGGCCTGCGCACTGATTAAGACTGATATGGATTCGATGCCAGCAGAGCTCGATGAGATGAATCGTAAGATTATGCAGCTTACAATCGAGGAATCTGCCCTTAAGAAGGAGGATGACAAGATATCCAAGGAGCGTCTTGAGGCACTTCAGAAGGAGCTTGCAGAACTTAGGGATGAGTATAGCGTAAGGAAGGCACAGCTTGATAATGAAAAAGCGGCCGTGACTAAGTTAGCAGACCTTCGTGAAGAACGTGAGAGACTTAAGAATGAGATTGAGATAGCCAAGCGCGATGGCAATTACGAGAAGGCAGGCGAGCTGGAATATGGCAGACTTCCAGAACTTTTAAGACAGCTTGAAATAGAAGAAGAGACAATAAGAAAACGCGATATGACTCTTGTACATGAAGCAGTCACGGAAGAAGAGATTGCCAAGATTATCTCACGCTGGACAGGTATTCCTGTTGCCAAGCTTACAGAATCTGAGAGGAGCAAGACACTTCATCTTGATGATGAACTTCATAGGAGAGTAGTAGGTCAGGATGAGGGTGTAACCAAGGTTACAGAGGCTATTATCAGATCAAAGGCAGGTATTAAGGATCCAACCAAGCCAATAGGAAGCTTCTTATTCCTAGGCCCAACTGGTGTAGGTAAGACAGAGCTTGCCAAAGCGTTAGCCGCATCACTTTTTGATGATGAGAATAATATGGTCAGACTTGATATGTCGGAGTATATGGAGAAATATTCCGTATCAAGATTAATTGGAGCACCTCCAGGATATGTGGGCTATGAAGAGGGTGGTCAGCTTACAGAGGCTGTAAGACGTAAGCCTTATTCGGTAGTACTTTTTGATGAGATTGAGAAGGCCCATCCGGATGTATTCAATGTACTTCTTCAGGTACTTGATGATGGCCGTATCACTGATTCACAGGGAAGAACAGTTGACTTTAAGAATACAATTCTTATAATGACTTCCAACATTGGAGCAGAGTATTTGTTAGAGGGAATTGATGAAAATGGCGATATTAAGAAGGAAGCTGAGGAAAACGTTCTTAGTATGCTCCGTGCACACTTCAGACCGGAATTTCTAAACCGTCTGGATGAGACGATTATGTTCAAGCCACTTACCAAGAATAATATTGGTGGTATTATCACGCTCATCTTAGATGATCTTAATAAGAGACTGGCAGACAGGGATCTTAAGATTAAGCTTACAGATGCAGCGAAGGAATATATCGTGGATAACGGTTATGATCCTGTATATGGTGCAAGACCTCTTAAGAGATATATGACCAAGTATGTTGAGACACTTTCAGCCAGACTGATCTTATCCGATGCGGTTGAATCAGGAGATACAATAGTTATCGATGTTAAGGATGGAGAACTTGTAGCTAAAAGTGATAAGAGCCAATAAACATAGTAGTGAAATGATTAAGGCGGGATCGGTGATTTCGCCTTTTTCTTATGACGAAAAAATGCTATAATCTACGTTGGTGCTATGAATGCCAGAGGAGTAGATTAATGAATGATATGATACCTAACAATCCAATGATGTTACTTAGCTTTGTTAATATGAAGTTACGTGATGATTATGATTCACTGGAAGCTATGTGTGCCTCTCTTGATATAGAGGTTGCCGAGGTTACAGAGAAGCTTGGAACAATTGGATATAAGTACAATAAGGATTTGAATCAGTTTAAGTAAGATGGATTTATTCGAGTATATGAGGAGTACCACCAAGGAAAAAGAGTCTCCACTGGCTGCGAGGATGCGCCCAAGGACTTTGGACGAGGTGGTTGGACAACAGCATATAGTAGGTAAGGATAAGTTACTCTACCGTGCCATCAAGGCTGATAAGCTTAGTTCCATTATTCTCTATGGACCTCCTGGAACGGGTAAGACAACACTTGCCAAGGTTATAGCCAATACTACAAGCAGTGAGTTCAAGTCCATCAATGCCACAGTTGCTGGCAAGAAGGATATGGAGGAAGTCACACAGGCTGCCAAGGACCTTCGGGGGATGTATGGTAAGAAGACCATACTTTTCATCGATGAGATTCACAGATTTAATAAGGGGCAGCAGGATTATCTGCTTCCATTTGTTGAAGATGGTACTATAATACTTATTGGTGCAACAACAGAGAATCCATACTTCGAGGTTAACGGGGCTTTGATATCACGTTCAATGATATTTGAGTTAAAGCCGTTATCGATGGAAGAGGTTAAGAGCTTAATCAGAAGAGCGCTTGAGGACGATGAGAGAGGTCTTGGCGTATATAAGGCTGACATTACAGATGAGGCCTTAGAGGGACTTGCTGATATCGCTGGTGGTGATGCGAGACATGCTCTTAATGCAATTGAGCTTGCGGTTATGACTACGGATGTGGATGCAGACGGCAGGATTCATATCACTCTTCCGATTATCGAAGAATGCATTCAGAAGAGGGTTGTAAGATTCGATAAGACCGGCGATAATCATTATGATACAATCTCAGCTTTTATTAAGAGTATGAGAGGATCGGATCCAGATGCGGTACTGTACTACCTTGCCAAGATGATATATGCAGGCGAGGATGTTAAGTTCATTGCGAGAAGAATAATGATATGTGCATCAGAGGATGTGGGCAATGCGGACCCACAGGCACTTCAGGTTGCAGTGGCAGCTGCCCAGGCAGTTGAGAGAATAGGAATGCCTGAGTCGCAGTTAATACTTGCGCAGGCGGCAACATATGTGGCATGTGCTCCTAAATCCAATGCATGCTGCGGAATATTTGATGCTATGGATACAGTTAAGAATACGGGGTCACTTCCAATCCCGACACACCTTCAGGATGCCCATTACAAGGGGGCTGAGAAGTTAGGTCATGGAGTTGGTTATAAGTACGCCCACGATTATAAGAATCACTACGTTAAGCAACAGTATCTGCCATATGAGCTTACGGGTAAGGAATTCTACAAGCCATCGGGTAATGGCTATGAAGTGAAGATTAAAGAACATATGGCAAGAATTAAAAAAGAGGCTGAGGAGTAAGAAAGGAGTTTTCACATGACAACAGGTGAAAAGGCAATGCAGCTGCACGAGCAGTGGCAGGGAAAAATTGAGACAGTAGCTAAGAGCAAGGTTAAGACCAGAGAGGATTTAGCACTTGCTTATACACCAGGTGTAGCAGAGCCATGTAAGGTTATCGCTGAGGATAAGGAGCTCGCTTACAAGTACACAATGAAGGCTAACACAATCGCAGTTGTATCTGACGGTAGTGCAGTACTTGGACTTGGCAATATTGGTGCTGAAGCAGCTATGCCAGTTATGGAAGGTAAGGCAGTTCTTTTCAAGGAATTTGGTGGTGTTAATGCTGTTCCGATCTGTCTTGATACACAGGATACAGAAGAGATTATCAAGGCTGTTACATGGTTAGCTCCAACATTCGGTGGTATTAACCTTGAGGATATTTCAGCTCCAAGATGTTTCGAGATTGAGACAAGACTTAAGGAGACACTTAATATTCCTGTATTCCATGATGACCAGCATGGTACAGCAATCGTAGTATTAGCAGCTACAATTAATGCTCTTAAGATCATTAAGAAGGAGAAGGCTGACTGTAAGGTAATCGTTAATGGTGCAGGTGCTGCAGGTGTTGCTATCGCAAAGCTCTTACTTAGCTATGGCTTTAAGAATGTAATCATGGTAGACAGAACAGGTGCAATCGCATCTGACAGAACAGACCTTAACTGGTCTAAGAAGGAGATGTTAGAACTCTCTAATCCTAACGATGAGAAGGGCGGCCTTGCAGACGTTATGAAGGGTGCTGATATCTTCGTTGGTGTATCTGCTCCTAATACATGTACACCAGAGATGGTTAAGTCAATGAACAGTGATCCAATCATCTTCGCTATGTCTAATCCAGTTCCAGAGATTATGCCAGATGTTGCCAAGGCAGCAGGTGCACGTATCGTTGGTACAGGACGTTCAGACTTCCCTAACCAGATTAATAACGTTGTAGCATTCCCAGGAATCTTCAAGGGAGCATTAGAGGGAAGAGCTAAGCAGATCACAGAGGAGATGAAGTTAGCAGCAGCTGAAGCTATTGCAAGCCTTGTTTCTGATGAGGAGCTCTGCGAGGATATGATTATGCCAGAAGCATTCGATCCAAGAGTTGCTGACCTCGTTGCAGAGGCTGTTAAGGCACATATTTAAGGCAAAAAACCACGATTTTTTAAAAAATTTTGATAAAATTATAAAAAAATCCGAATTGGCACTAGTCAATTCGGATTTTTTGTGTATAATACGACTTAGGAAGTGTGATTTGCACTTTCATCTAGGACGATATCATTTCGATACCGCTTTCCCAATGTTTTGGTAGTTTTTATCAAGGATTAGAATTTTAAGGAGAATCAATGACAAGAGAACAGTATGAAACACTTGCAATTGGCGACTTAAGAGCAATCGCAAGAACAAGAGGAATTAAGAGCGTTTCCAAGAAGGTTAAGCCTGAGCTGATTAACATCATGCTTGACATGGATGAGTTAGAGGCTTTAAAGGCTACACCGGACCCAGTATATGGAGACGTAGATGAAGTAACACCAGCAGGAAAAGATGCTAAGACTAAGGGAGCGGATGTTCAGGCTTCCAATAGCGCAGGCGAGTCTGCTGAAGGCGAGGAGGCTAAGGCTAAGAGTATTGAAGAGCTCGACAGTGGTATAGAGGTTACTGGCGTACTCGAGGTAATGAATGAGGGCTTTGGTTTCATCAGAGCGGTGAACTATCTTCCAGGCGAGAATGATATATATGTATCACCAAGCCAGATTAGAAAGTTCGGACTTAAGAAGGGTGATATGCTCTGTGGTAATACAAGAGTTAAGACTTCTGCAGAGAAGTACTCAGCACTTTTATATGTTAAGTCTATTAACGGACTTGACCCAGAGTTATCAATGGACAGATGCGTGTTCGAGGATATGACACCAATCTTCCCAGAGGAGAAGCTTAAGCTTGAGACACCTTCATCATCAGTAGCCATGAGAATTATGGATATTATGTGTCCTGTTGGGAAGGGACAGAGAGGTATGATCGTATCTCCACCTAAGGCTGGTAAGACAACCTTACTTAAGGAAGTTGCCAAGTCAGTTAAGATTAACAATCCTGAGATGCACTTGATCGTATTACTGATTGATGAGCGTCCAGAGGAAGTAACAGATATCAGAGAGGCGATTGAAGGACCTAATGTAGAAGTAATCTACTCTACATTCGATGAGCTTCCAGATCATCATAAGAGAGTATCCGAGATGGTTATGGAGAGAGCCAAGAGACTTGTTGAGCATAAGCTTGATGTAATGATTCTTATCGATTCAATCACAAGACTTACACGTGCTTACAACATAACAGTTCAGGCTTCAGGACGTACACTTTCAGGCGGTCTTGATCCAGCAGCTTTATATATGCCTAAGAAGTTCTTCGGTGCAGCCAGAAACATGAGAGAGGGCGGAAGCTTAACAATCCTTGCTACAGCACTTGTTGATACAGGTAGCCGTATGGATGATGTAGTATACGAGGAATTCAAGGGAACAGGTAACATGGAAATGGTACTTGACAGAAAGCTCTCTGAGAGACGAGTATTCCCTGCAATTGATATTCTTAAGTCAGGTACAAGACGTGATGACTTACTGCTTAATGCAGAAGAGCAGGAGGCAGTTGCTTCGATAAGAAGAGCATTCTCAGGAATGAAGGCCGATGAAGCAGCAGATAAGGTAATCGATCTCTTCTCACGCACCAAGACTAATAAGGAGTTCTGCCAGATGATTAAGAAGATGAATATCTTCTAAAATAGGGTATTGCACTTATTTTTCGACTATGCTAATATTATAGAGCTGTGTAAAAACAGTATCGGGTGAGAACATTAATACATAAATATAGAGTTTAGAGAGGTGAAATCATGAGAGAAGGAATCCATCCAGATTACTATCAGGCAACAGTAACATGTAACTGTGGTAACACATTCGTAACAGGATCAACAAAGCCAGAGATCCACGTAGAAGTTTGTTCTAAGTGTCATTCATTCTACACAGGTCAGCAGAAGACTGCTAGAGCTGATGGACGTATTGATAAGTTCAACAAGAAGTACGGTGTTCAGGCTAACTAATAAGAGAAATAGTGAGGTTGAGGTCAATGCGGCCTCAACCTTTTCTTGTTTAGAGGAATAAAATGGCTAAAAAGAAGAAAAAATTATGCGCCTCAGGTATTGGCGGTCAGGCAGTACTTGAAGGTGTAATGATGAAGAATAAGGAACTCTATGCAGTATCCGTTCGTAAGCCGGATGGTGAGATAGAGGTTGACCAGGCAGAGTACCACAGCATTGCTCATGGACTTAAGATTGCCAAGGTTCCATTCGTAAGAGGCGTATTCAATTTCCTTGATTCACTTATCCTTGGAATGAGAACTCTTGATTTCTCTGCGTCCTTTTATGAGGATGAGAATGCTAAGGAGAGTAAGCTTGATAAGGCGCTTGGAGAGAAGAGTGAGAAGGTATTCTCTGTCGTTACAGTTGCCATATCGCTTATTATTGCTATTGCGCTGTTTATGATTCTTCCATATTACTTATCTACTTTCCTTGAGAAGTATGTACGTAATGCATCGCTTCTTGCGATTTTCGAAGGCTTAATCAGACTGGCAGTATTCCTTGTATATATTGTTGCCATTACATGCATGAAGGATATTAAGAGACTCTACATGTATCATGGCGCTGAGCATAAGTGTATTAACTGTATTGAGCGCGGTCGCATGCTTACTGTTAAGAATGTTAAGAAGGCTTCAAGACTCCACAGAAGATGCGGTACAAGCTTCTTATTATTCGTAATGGTAGTAAGTATTGTTGTGTTCATATTCATCACAGTTGAGAATCCTGTTGTTAAGGTGTTGCTCAGAATTGCACTTTTACCAGTTATTGCAGGTATTTCATACGAACTTATAAGACTTGCAGGTCGTTCGGATAACGCAATTGTACGTCTTCTTTCAGCTCCTGGTATGGGACTTCAGTTACTTACAACCAAGGAACCTGATGAGGAGATGATAGAGGTTGCCATTAAGTCAGTCGAGGCAGTTTTTGACTGGAAGGCATTCTTAATAGAGAACTTCGGCTACGAAGAGGGAGAATTCCGTGACCTGTAATGAGATGCTTGAATATATTATAGGCAGGCTATCGGAGGCAGATCTGCCGGAGCCTAAGGCGGATGCGTATCTTCTTATGGATTATCTGGCGGGTATGAACCGGAGTAAGCTGTTTATCCATGGGACAGATGAGCTTGGAAGTGAGGTCACACAGAAGCTTAAGGCAGCGGTTGAGGACAGGCTTAAGAGAATTCCGCTTCAGCATATAACGGGCTTCCAGAGCTTCATGGGACTCGAGATTGAGGTGAACGAGCATGTGCTGATTCCAAGACAGGATACCGAGGTATTGGTTGAGGAGATCCTTAAGGAAGGCGCAGGCGGTCTTAGAATCTTAGATGTCTGTACGGGAAGCGGCTGTATACTCTTATCGCTTCTTAATTATATGAATGGCTGCGAAGGCACGGGTGTTGATATCTCGGATGAAGCCTTGGAGGTGGCCAGGGCAAACAGCAGGCGACTTAATATTCCTGCTAATTTCATACACAGTGATGTATTTGGCGGGTTATCTAAGACGGATGCAAAATATGATATTATAGTATCGAATCCTCCATATATAAGGAGTGATGTGATACCGGGGCTTATGGAAGAAGTGAGGGATCATGAACCGATGCTTGCGCTTGACGGGCATGAGGATGGTCTGTAT
>JAZLFL010000130.1:0-9963 GCA_045615825.1 Lachnospiraceae bacterium | reverse complement strand
ACTTAAACGATAAGGGTGTAAATGCATAATTATGAAGACTAGAGTAACTGAACTTTTAGGAATTGAATATCCGATTATCCAGGGCGGTATGGCATGGGTGGCAGAATATCATCTGGCAGCAGCCGTTTCCAATGCCGGAGGGTTAGGAATCATTGGTGCAGCATCTGCGCCGGCTGATGTTGTGAGACAGCAGATTATCGAATGTAAGAAGCTGACGGACAAGCCCTTTGGTGTGAATGTCATGCTTATGAATGATAATGCAGATGAGGTCGCTAAGATTGTTATTGAAGAGGGTGTTAAGGCAGTAACAACCGGTGCAGGTAACCCGTCCAAGTATATTGCTGCATGGAAGGAAGCCGGCGTTAAGGTAATGCCTGTTGTTGCCAGTGTTGCCATGGCTAAGATGATGGAGAGGGCAGGTGCTGACTGTGTAGTCGCAGAAGGCATGGAGAGTGGTGGACATATCGGTTCCATTACTACTATGTGTCTGCTTCCACAGGTAGTGGATGCTGTATCAATACCTGTTATCGGAGCTGGTGGAATTGCTGATGGAAGAGGTTTCGCTGCAGCTAAGATGCTTGGAGCCGAGGCGGTCCAGATGGGAACAGCATTCCTTGTTGCCAAGGAGAACATTGTACATGAGAACTTTAGGAATAAGGTTATCGGTGCCAAGGATATTGATTCTGTAATAACAGGTACATCAACAGGTCATCCTGTAAGAAGTATCCGTAACAGAATGACTAAGGAATATTTACGACTTGAGAGTGAAGGTGTTGAACTTATGGAGCTTGAGAAGCTTACATTAGGTTCACTTCGAAGAGCTGTTATCGAGGGAGATGACAAGACAGGTACTTTGATGGCAGGCCAAATTGCAGGACTTATTAAGGAAGAGAAGAGCTGCAAGGAGATTATAGATTCAATAATGAAGGAAGCCGATGCGCTTCTTAGAGGATAAGGATAATGAATAAGCTTGCATTTATATTCCCCGGACAGGGTTCACAGTACCTTGGAATGGGTAAGGATTTCTATGATGCATTTGACGAAGCAAGGGAAGTATATGACCTGGCGAATGAGGCTACGGATGTGGATGTTAAGGGAATCTGCTTTGGTACTGATGAGAAGATTAATCAGACGGAGTACACACAGATAGCCATGTTTACAACTGAGATGGCTATTTTAGAGGTCATTAGGAGTAAAGGCTACACACCTGATGTTTGTGCCGGACTTAGCCTGGGTGAGTATGGAGCCATCCATCTAACCGGAGTGCTTCCTCTTGATAAGCTCATGTACCTTGTCAGGAAACGTGGAATATATATGCAGGATGCATATCCTGTAGGTGGAGCAATGACCGCTGTGCTTGGTCTGGAGCCAGAGCAGGTAGCTAAGATCTGTGAGGAGACAGAGGGTATTGTCAAGGTGGCTAACTATAACTGTCCTGGGCAGCTGGTAATAAGCGGTGAAGAGACAGCTGTAGCTAAGGCGTCTGAGAAGTTATCCGCCGCAGGTGCTAAGCGATGCATCCCACTTAAGGTAAGCGGTCCTTTTCATACGGAACTACTTAAGACAGCAAGCGACAGGCTTATGGAAGAGATGGATAAGCTTGAGTTTGGCGAACCGACTATTCCTTACTATTCCAATGTAGAAGCTACACTTGTGACTGGGGCTGATGGAATTAAGGAGATGTTAGCGAAGCAGATGATTTCATCTGTTTGCTTCTGGCAATCCATAGAGAAGATGATCGCTGACGGTGTTGATACCTTTGTGGAGATTGGCCCTGGTAAGTCATTAAGTGGATTTGTAAGAAGAATTAATAAGGATGTGAAGGTCATCAATATTGATAAGGTTGAGGACCTCGTTAAACTGGAGGAATTAACATGCTAACAGACAAGATTGCGCTTGTTACAGGTGCCAGCAGAGGAATAGGTCGTGCAATCGCGCTAAGACTCGCTGAAGATGGAGCGAAGGTAATCATTAATTACAATGGCTCCAAGGAAAAAGCGAATGAGACTAAGGAATTGATAGAGCAAAACGGTGGTGAGGCCTCGGTATGTGGATTCGATGTATCCGATGAGGCTGCATGTAAGGAAGGAATTGATGCCATTCTTAAGGAGCATGGCCGCGTGGATATTCTTGTGAATAATGCAGGAATTACAAGAGACAAGCTTTTAATGGGAATGAGTGATGAGGATTTCTTAAGCGTACTCAACACCAATCTCGTTGGATCGTTCCATACAATTAAGTTCCTAATCAGGAATTTTTTAAAGCTTAAGGGTGGAAGCATCATTAATATCTCAAGTGTAAGCGGTGTTATAGGTAATCCGGGACAGGCTAATTATTCAGCTTCCAAGGCAGGAGTTATTGGTCTTACCAAATCAGTAGCAAGGGAATATGCATCCAAGGGTATTAGAGTTAATGCCATTGCACCAGGATTCATTGGTACAGATATGGTAGAGAAGATGACGGATGATGCTAAGAAACAGATTGAAGATAAGGTACCACTTAGAAGACTGGGTGAGCCTTCAGAGGTAGCAGAGCTTGCAGCTTTTTTAGCAAGCGAGAGGGCTTCATATATAACGGGGCAGGTTATCAGCGTTGACGGTGGAATGTCAATGTAAGGATACATAATGAGGTGGATTATGAAACGCAGAGTAGTAGTTACAGGAATAGGTGCAGTTACACCGGTTGGCAATGATATTGATTCAACCTGGGAGGCTATTAAGGCAGGAAGACATGGATTTGCACCTATTACTTCATTTGATACAGAGAACTTCCATTGCAAGCTTGCAGCTGAAGTTAAGGACTTTAATCCAGAGCTTCATATGGATAAGAAGGATGCCAGAAGAATGGAACAGTTCTCAAGATTTGCTGTTGCAAGTGCTTCAATGGCGCTTGAGGATTCAGGGCTTGATATGTCAGTAGAAGACGCATACAGAGTGGGAGTATCAATTGGTAATGGTGTAGGAAGCTTAAGTATTATGGAGGCAGAGCATAAGAGAATGCTTGATAAGAATACAGATAAGCTCTCACCACTTTTTGTGCCAATGTTTATTTCGAATATGGCAGCAGGCAATGTTAGTATCAAGCTTGGGCTTAAAGGTAAGAATATTAATGTTGTTACAGCCTGTGCTTCAGGTACTAATTCCATTGGTGAGGCATTAAGAACAATCCAGTACGGTGATGCTGATATTATGTTCGCTGGTGGAACAGAGAGCGCTATTTCGCCTCTGGGAGTTGCAGGCTTTTATTCACTTTCTGCTCTAAGCTTAAGTGAAGACCCTGATAAGTGCTCTATTCCATTCGATAAGGATAGAAAGGGTTTCGTAATGGGCGAAGGCGCTGGTGTGGTAGTACTAGAGGAGCTAGAACATGCTCTTAAGAGAAATGCCAAAATCTATGCAGAGGTTGTGGGCTATGGATGCAGTGCTGACGCATATCATATTACTTCTCCAGAGGATTCCGGAGCCGGTGCAGCAGCAGCGATGTTAGGTGCTGTTAAGGATGCAGGAATTGAGCCTACTGATATTACATATATCAATGCACATGGAACAAGCACACATCATAATGATTTATTCGAGACGAGAGCTATTAAGCTTGCATTTGGTAATCATGCTAAGAATATTAAGATTAATTCAACCAAGTCAATGATCGGACATTTACTTGGAGCAGCGGGAGCTGTTGAATTCATTGTATGTGCTAAGGAGTTAGAGGAAGGCTTTATTCATAGGACAGTTGGACTTAATGAGACAGAAGAGGAGATGGACCTCAATTACTGTAAGGAAGCATATGATGAACAATTTAGTTATGCACTTTCCAATTCATTAGGTTTCGGTGGTCATAACGCTAGTATTCTGTTAAAGAGGTGGGAATAGATGTCAGTTTTAGATACTAAAGAAATAATGGAGATAATTCCACACAGAACTCCATTCTTACTTGTTGATACTATTGAGGAATTAGTTCCGGGCGAGAGAATTGTTGGTAAGAAATGTGTGTCATTTAATGAGCCGTATTTCGCTGGACATTTCCCTGGTAATCCTGTAATGCCTGGCGTGCTTATAGTAGAAGCATTAGCCCAGACAGGAGCCGTTTTAGTATTAAGTAAGGACGAATTCAAGGGTAAGACAGCATATTTTGCAGGTCTGGATAAGGTAAGATTCAAGAGAAAGGTTGTGCCTGGCGATGTATTAATGCTTGAATGTACGGCTGGAGCCTTCAAGGGTGCGATCGGTAAGGCAAGCTGTGTAGCCAGAGTTAACGATGAGATTGCAGTAACAGCTGAGATGATGTTTGCGATTGGGTAAGGAATGATTATGAATATCAATGATATAAATCCTATTAATCTTTTAAGAAAAAGATCTACAGTGACAGTTCCTGTAAGGACTAAAAACGGAATCAGAATTGATGTTGATGATTATATTAAAGAGGACATTATTAGTTGTCCCAAATGTGACAAGCCTCTTGATAAGAAGGAAGTAATCAGGAAGAAATATGTCTGCTATGAATGTGGATATTATTTCAGAGTGAGTACTAATAATAGAATACGAATGGTGGCTGATCAGGGTACCTTTGAGCGGTGGTTTGACGATATTAAGGACGCTAATCCGCTTAATTTCGAAGGTTACGAGGAGAAGATAGAAGCTGCAAGGGAGAAGACGAAGCTCACTGAGGCAGTTACGGTTGGTAAGTGCACTATATATGGAGAGGAAGCAGTAATTGGTGTGTGCGACTCAAGGTTCCTTATGGGAAGTATGGGAAGTGTAGTAGGTGAGAGAATTACTGCAGCAATAGAGAGAGCAACCAAGCTACGACTTCCTGTATTTATGTTCTGCTGCTCAGGAGGAGCCAGAATGCAGGAGGGTATTGTTTCATTAATGCAGATGGCTAAGACTTCTGCGGCTATTAAGAAGCATTCAGATGCGGGCCTTTTCTATGGAACAATTCTTACTGATCCTACAACGGGCGGAGTTACTGCAAGCTTCGCATCCCTTGGTGATATTATAATGGCTGAGCCGGGAGCATTAATTGGATTTGCAGGTAAGCGAGTAATTCAGAAGACTATTGGACAGGAGCTGCCTGAGGGCTTCCAGAGAGCGGAGTTTTTACAGGAGCATGGATTCGTAGACGGAATTGTAGAGCGCAAGAATCTAAGGAAGCTGTTATATTTCATTATCATTACTCACAGACCGGGGAATGAGGGCAAATATGCTAATTTCGACAATAAGGCCAGGATGGATATTATAAACAAGTTCTTAGGAGCCAGGATGTGGCAGAACAGTGCTAAGACTGCCTGGGATAAGATTAAGGAAGTAAGGAAGTCCACACGTCCCTCTGCAGCCGATTATATGGAGCATATCTTTGATTACTTTATTGAGGCCCATGGGGACAGATATTATAGCGATGATAAGGCAATTATTGGCGGCGTCGGACTGATTGACGGTCAGCCGGTTACTGTCATTGCGGATATGAGAGGTCAGACCCTGGAAGAATGCAGTATGAGGAATTTCGGTATGCCAATGCCAGAAGGATACCGTAAGGCTCTTAGACTAATGAAGCAGGCTGAGAAGTTCAACCGACCAATCATAAGCTTTGTTAATACGGCAGGCGCATACTGCGGAATCGAGGCAGAGGAGCGTGGTCAGGGTGAGGCCATTGCAAGAAGCATTATGGAGATGAGTGGGCTCAAGGTTCCAGTTGTATGTATTTTCATTGGCGAAGGTGGAAGTGGTGGAGCCCTTGCAACGGGAGTTGGTAATGAGGTTTGGATACTGGAGAATGCTACATATTCAATCCTGTCACCGGAAGGATTTGCAACCATTCTGTGGAAGGACGAAAGCAGGGCAGTTGAAGCCAGCGAGGTTATGCAGATAACAGCCTCACATCTTAAGAGGCTTGGTATTGTCGAGAGAGTAATTCCGGAGTATGGTGTAGCATCTGCGGATAACTGTGCAGACATCGCAGAATATATGAAGACAGAACTCAAGAGATTTCTTAAGTCCTATGAAGGCAAAACTGGTGACGAAATAGCTAATGAGAGATATTTAAGATTTCGTAAGTTCTAAAAGGATATAGATATGAATATTAGGATTAGAGGAACAGGAAGTGCTCTTCCAGACAGGGTCCTTACCAATAAGGATCTGGAAAAAATGGTTGAGACTGAGGATTCCTGGATTGTTGAACGTACTGGGATTAGTAAGCGTCATATAGCAAATGAAGATGAGACTGCTGCGACTCTTGGTGCAGAAGCTGCTAAGAGAGCCTTAGAAATGGCAGGTCTTACTGTTGATGATATAGACATCATCTTAGTCGCAACCTGTTCGGATGATGACAGACTTCCTAACTGTGCCTGTAAGATACAGAGCCTGCTTGGTGTAAGTGGTATACCGGCATTCGATATTAATTCGGCATGTACGGGATTCCTTACAGCCCTAACAGTGGCTGACGCATATTTTAATTCGGGCATGTATAAAAGAGCCCTTGTTATAGGCACTGAGACCTTATCACGGATAGTTGATTATACAGACAGAGGCACTTGCATTTTGTTTGGAGATGGCGCAGGGGCTGTAGTTGTTGAAGGAATAGAGAGTGCTCATCGTATGGTATCTACCCTTGGAGCCGATGGCTCTGGTGGGGATGCCCTGTCGTGCCTGTCAGATGGTAAGGTATTAATGGATGGTCAGGCGGTATACAGATTTGCAACAAGAAGTGTACCACAGGTTATTAATGAGACCCTTAATAAGGCCAGTTTATCTGTCGATGATGTTGATCTGTTTATCTTACATCAGGCCAATAAGAGAATAATAGAATCCATAGCAAGAACGCTTAAGGCAGATGCAGATAAGTTCTGTATGAATATTTCGGAAGTTGGTAATATGTCTTCAGCTTCCATACCAGTTCTTCTGGATGAAATTAATAGAAAGAAATTGATTAAAAAAGATGATATAATTGCTATGTCAGGGTTCGGTGCGGGACTGACATATGGTGCGTGCATTATTACATGGGAGTAAAGTGATGAGAGAAGACGGTAACGCCTCAATTAATGTTTTGTTAGTTAGCCTGTTTAATTCAGTATTAGATACTGAAGCTAAGGCCATTATTACAAAAGAATATTCTGATATCACTGAGAATGACATGCATATCATCGAAGCAGTGGGTATCGCCGAGCCTAAGAAAGTATCTGAGGTAGCAAAGAGTCTGGGTGTGACACCTGGAACAATGACTGTTAATACTGATGCGCTTGAGAAAAAGGGATATGTGACCAGGGCAAGAAGCGAAGCTGATAAAAGAGTGGTTTTCTTAAGTCTTACTGAGAAGGGCAGGAATGCCTTTTTCCATCATAGGGACTTCCATAAGAAGATGATCAAATCTGCTGTAGCCAACTTGTCTGATGATGAGAGAGATGCCCTTATCAGATGTCTTAAGAAATTAACGGACTTCTTTGCTGAATGGGAATACGAGAACTCATAATCAGAAGTATAGTAGGCGAAAGGAAGGATTAATTATGGGACTAGATAAGATGCCTAAGCTTGGATTTGGAATGATGAGAATGCCAGAGATTAATGGAGAGGTTGATCTTGAGCAGGTATGCAGGATGGTAGATGCATACATGGCTACTGGTATGAACTACTTTGATACAGCATATGTGTATCATGGCGGTATGTCAGAGAGAGTTGTTAAGGATGCTATTGTAGCAAGATATCCAAGAGAATCTTTTACAATTGCAACCAAGTTACCGGCATGGGTTATTAACTCTAAGGAAGATGTTGAGAAGGTATTTAATGAGCAGTTAGAGAGAACGGGTGCTGGTTATATTGATTTCTATCTTCTTCACAGTCTTGAAGATGGTGACAATTATGATAAGCATGAGCAGTTTGACTGCTTTAACTGGGCACTCGATAAGAAAGAGAAGGGACTTATTAAGCACTTTGGCTTTTCTTTCCATGGAAGTCCAGCATTACTTGAGGAGATTCTTGATAAGCATCCGGAGGTTGAATTCGTACAGATTCAGCTTAATTATGCTGATATGACTAATCCGGTAGTTCAGTCGGGTGAACTTTACAATATATTACTTAAGAGAAATATTCCTATGATTATCATGGAGCCTGTTAAGGGTGGTCTTTTAGCTAACCTGGAGCCAGAGCTTGATAAGATGCTTAAGGATTATAATCCTGATGCATCAGCTGCATCATGGGCATTAAGATATGTTGCTTCATTAGATGGTATTGCAACCATCTTAAGTGGTATGTCAAATGAGGAGCAGATGGCGGATAATCTTGCAACCTTTACAGACTTTAAGCCACTTAATGAGGATGAGAAGGCTGTAATTGATGCAGTTGTTGAGAAGATGTTAGATATGGATCAGATTCCATGTACAGGCTGTAGATACTGCTGTGATGGATGCCCAATGGGAATCAAGATTCCGGATGTATTCAGAGCACTTAATACTGCAAGACTATATCCAGATGAGATGCGTCCACACTTCTTCTATGGCAATATGACAACCAATTCCGGTAAGGCCAGTGCATGTGTCGGCTGTGGCCAGTGTGAGGGTGTATGCCCTCAGCATCTGCCAATAGTAGAACTTATTAAAGAAGCTTCAGAGGTATTCGACAAGTAAGGAAGACATCATATGGAGAAGAGGGTAATTATTGATAAGAGCAAATGTATCGGATGCGGTCTGTGCGTTAAGGACTGTGTAGGATTCGATATTGTATTAGAAGAAGGTAAGGCAATTGCATGTGGCAAGAGCTGTATCAAATGTGGTCATTGCGAGGCAATATGCCCTAATAACGCTGTAACACTGGAAGGATATGATGATGTGCCAGAGTCATTTGATGAGCAGACAAGACTCAATCCAGATGAGTTAATGGCAGCGATTAAGACAAGAAGGTCAATCAGAAGCTTCACAGATGCGCCTGTTTCCAGAGAGATAGTTGAGATGATTATAGAAGCTGGAAGACTTGCCCCAACTGGTAGCAATGCACAGGGTACAAGCTATATCGTTCTTGATAAGAAGAAGGATGAGTGTGAGGCAGTTGCAGTAGAGCTGTTCTCCAAGCTTATTAATTCTGGCAAGCTTGTTATTTCCGCACTTAAGAACATGGATATCGACAGCAGCTTCTTCTTCAAGAAGGCGCCCGTTGTTATCGTCATCCTGGGTAAGGATAAGGTAAGTGCATCGCTTGCAGCACAGAATATGGCATTCATGGCAGAGGCTAATGGGCTTGGCGTATTATTCAGTGGATTCTTCACAGCATGCTATAACATGAGCAGTAAAATACGCAAGATTCTTAATGTTGATAAAAAGCCACAGGCTGTGACAACCCTTGTGATTGGTTATCCTGCAGTTAATTACAAGCGTACAAGCAGAAGAAATCCAGCTAATGTTAACTGGTCTTAATTAAAAATTAATACTTATTTAATTGAAAATAATTTATATAGGAATATACTGTTAATGTGTAAATGTTTTTAGCATAAGCAGAAGGGGAATTCTATGAAAAAGAAAACAGTTATCATTATTGCAGTTGTGGCTATTATTGCATTAGTAGCTATCATTTTAGGCTTTGCGAATGGCAAGAAGACAGAGACTTCTAATGAGACTAACTATCCTAAGATTGTATACGTAGATGGTAATACATACTATGCTACTGACGATAAGTGTGAGATGGTTCCACGTAAGGCACCGGACGGAGTTATTGAGACATTCATTCAGAGTGAGATTATGCCTGATATGATGGACAGTGCTAACTTCGGTTCAGAGTATGGCAGCATTGAGTATATGTTCTTAGAGGATGGAACACTTATTATCCATTTAGGTGAGGACTGGTATAACTGCGAGATGCCACAGTAGTCACAGATGACACACCGCGTGTTATAAAGGCAGTCAAAAAGGCCTTAAAAATAGTTACGAAAAAAATATAAAAAAAGTATTGACACAATATGAATACGTGTATACAATGATACACAGAT
>JAZLFL010000129.1:0-5138 GCA_045615825.1 Lachnospiraceae bacterium | reverse complement strand
ATGGTAATAAAGCCGGAGCGGATGCAGGCTTTTTGGAAGAGCGACAGGGGATTGCCTATACAGAGGCTAAGGCATTTGTGAAGATGGCGATAGTAATTGCCGGTCCGTTGTTCAATTTTATCCTTGCATACCTTATGGCGTTAATTGTTGTATGGTATTCAGGATCAACAGTTCCAGAGATAACGGGCGTTATGGACGGATATCCTGCTAAGGAAGCAGGAATACAGGCTGGCGATATTATCACTAAGATGAATGGAAGTCATGTGTACCTGGCAAGTGAGATATATGTTAATACATATCTTAACCAGGAACGTGACATGACTATTGAATATATGCGCGATGGCAAGAAGCATACCGTAACGGTTACTCCTAAGTATTCAGAGGAGAGTGGAAGATATCTTGTAGGCTTTAATGGATATGGAAGATATATTACCTGTAAGAACAGCAGTATATTTAAATATTCATACTACGAGGTCAGATATGCTTTCGTTGGTACTGCCAAGTCAATCTTAATGCTTTTACAGGGAAGAGGCAGCAAGGATGATGTTGCGGGACCTGTAGGAATGGCGCAGGCAATTGACGAGGTCAAGGATGCGGCAGCACCATATGGTCCATGGGTGGTAATGCTTAACATGCTTAATATTGTGATGATATTAAGTGTCAATCTGGGAATAATGAATCTGTTACCACTGCCAGCAATTGATGGTGGTAAGTTATTGTTTATCCTGATAGAAATTGTGAGAGGTAAGCCCGTTCCTCCAGAGAAGGAAGGAATTGTTCATCTGGTTGGTTTCGCATTGCTGATGGTGCTCATGGTATTCGTGATGTACAACGATATTATGCGACTGATAGCAAGATAATAGAGGTAGTAAATGGGGAAGAAGTATGATGTAGTAGCTTTGGGTGAGCTACTGGTTGATTTTACAGAAAGCGGAGAAAGCTTACAGGGGAATATGCTTTTAGAGGCTAATCCAGGCGGGGCACCCTGTAATGTACTTGCCATGCTTAATAAGCTTGGATTCAAGACAGCATTCATTGGTAAGGTCGGAGATGACATGTTCGGCCATATGCTTAAGGAACGTGCAATGGCTGCCGGAATAGATATGAGAGGGTTGATTGAGAGCGATAAGTACCAGACTACTCTGGCATTTGTGGCCACAGCCCCTAATGGAGACAGGGATTTCTCATTCTACAGACGTCAGGGCGCTGATGTAATGATAGATGTGGCGGAGATAGATGAGAATGAGTCACTTATTCGTAAGTCAAAGGTGTTCCATTTCGGAACTCTGTCAATGACTGATGAGGTGGGTGAGGCTGCAACAAAGAGAGCCATGGCAATTGCAAAGGATGCAGGCTGTCTCATAACATTTGATCCTAACTACAGAGAACCTCTCTGGAGAAGTGAGGAATATGCCAAGGAGAAGATTGCATGGGGTCTTAAACAGTGTGATGTGCTTAAGATATCTGATAATGAGATAACACTTATGACTGGAGAGACTGACTATGCGTCGGGAGCAAAGAAGCTTCAGGAGGAATATGATATTCCATTAGTATTCGCAACTCTGGGCATTAATGGAAGTATGGCTTTCATTAATGGAATCGAGGTATCTGTTAATGGATTTGTTAATGATAAGACGATAGAGACTACAGGAGCCGGAGATACATTCTGTGCCTGTGCCATTGGATATATACTCAGAATGGCTGAGGTTGAGGGCGCTATTAATGAAGGTAGCGGAGACCTGGTTGAGGACAGTCGTGAGTGGGACAGGAATTCTGCACTTAAGGGACTGGATGAATTCCATTTAGAGGATATGTTAACTTATGCCAATGCAGCAGCTTCAATTATTACTACACGAAAGGGCGCATTAAGCGTGATGCCAAGTCGTGAAGAGATCACCAGATTTTTAATAGAGAACGTTAAATAGCGCATTTATAACACGTGTTTTTAATTAAATGGTGATTAGATGTGAGGATATATGAAGAATAAGAGTAAGCTTAATAAGATTAGACAGGGTGGGAATAAGGTCATACGTAACTGGTTCTACATGTCTAAGGAAGAGATTGATATAGAAGCGATGAAGGAAGTGTGGGATGAGGACTACACTGTTGAGATATGGAAGGACCAGGGGATATTGGAGGTTTCCATAGAGAATGGTGGCATTGATGTAGAGAGCTGTCCGACGGACTTCTGGGATGATGACAGTAAGGAATATCTTGACAGGAACTCAGTCGCATCTATTTTTAACATAACAATTACTGAAACCGGATATGAAGAGAATAAGGCGGCGATGTGTAAGCTGACTAATGCCAAAGGTGGCTGGTTCGCTGCAGACACAGAGAATTTTGAACCGGTTATCAAGTGATCAGAGTCTTGATTAGTATAATATTGTGATATAAAAAGGGAAATAGAATGAATCCTATAAATAGTTTGGAAGAGATTAGAGATATAAATGCCTCGGCGCGCATGGGAACATGGCGTATAGAGCTGGTAGATGGTGAAGAACCACGAATGTATGTAGATGAGACCATGAAGGAACTTCTTGGTGTTGCAGGAATACAGAGAACGCCGGAAGAGACCTACAAAGACTGGTTCGATCATATCGTGCCATCGGCAGTGCCATCAGTACTTGATAGTGTTGAGAAGATGAAAAACGGTAAGTACGATGAGAACACCTATCTGTGGAATCATCCATCCAAGGGTGAGAGATATGTACGTTGTGGCGGGACATCGTATTCTATTGAGGGAGGTTACTGCCTGAGAGGATATCATTATGATGTTGATGATGTCGTTCGTGAGGACATGGCTAAGGTAGTAATGCTACAGGAAGCATTGGATCAGAAGAACGATTATTATTTTACTTTGGGTTCAATAGCCAGCGTATTCAATAGTATGCACGTACTTAATCTTGTAGAAGATACTGCTGTTGAACTCAGTGCAAGTGCTGATGTAAGGCATTTTGTAAATCATAAGCAGGGTGCTGTTCAGATGATGATTGATGTTATGTCAGCACTTACAGTTGATGAATATAGGGAAAAGGCGCTGAAATTCACAGATCTGACAACTCTTGCTGACAGAATGCAGAATAAAAAAATAGTGGCAACTCAACTTATCAGCAAGAAGCTCGGTTGGTTCCTGGCAAGTTTCATAGCAATGGAGACGGATGCAGAGGGAAGACCAATAAGAGTTGTATATACAACGAGAAGTATAGCTGAGGAGAAGAAACAGGAAGAGGCTCTTATCCAGAAATCCCAGACGGATGAGCTTACTGGTCTGAACAACAGACGTGCATACGAGGATGATATCTATGCACATAATGATATCCCTGTGGAGGAACACTTCATCTACATGGCCCTTGATGTGAATGGACTTAAGGTGGTTAATGATACGCTAGGTCATTCAGCAGGTGATGAACTGCTTATCGGTGCTTGTCAGTGTATGAGTAAGACACTTGGTACCTGTGGTAAATTGTACCGAACGGGTGGAGATGAATTCGTTGCTATCTTATTCTGTGATGGTCAGAAGCTTGATGAGGTACTGGATGACTTCGAAGCCGCAATGGCTGATTGGAGAGGTGAGCAGGTTGATAATCTTACAATCTCTTATGGCTATGTAAGTAAGAATGAGATGCCAGGTAAGTCCGTGAGAGAGCTTGGGCTTATAGCTGATCAGAGAATGTATGATGCGAAGGAAGCGCATTACAGGAAGAGTGGCGTCGACAGAAGGGGGCAGCTTGATGCACATAGGGCATTATGCAAGCTGTATACCAAGATACTTAAGATTAATATTACTGAAGATTCTCATCAGGTTATAAATATGGATATGTCTGAGCAGACTCCCGAGAAGGGATTCTCTGGTAAGATATCAGAATGGCTGTCTGCATTCGGTACAAGCGGTCAGGTTCATCCTGATGATCTGAAGGGATATCTTGAGAAGACTGATATTCAGTTCATGAGAGAATATTTCACAGGGGATAAGACATCGCTCAGTATTTTCTATAGAAGAAAATATGGCAATGATTATAAGCAGGTTATGATGGAGATTATTCCAGCCAACGATTACAGCGAAAGCAATCAGAGCCTGTATCTATATGTTAAGAATATTGATAAGTAAACATGTTGTAGGAAGGTGGACCTCTGAAGCTTAGGCTTTGGAGGTCTTTATAATAAATATATGTCAGGAATATTATATGGTGTGGGCGTAGGCCCTGGAGATCCAGAGCTTATTACACTTAAAGCAGTCAGAATAATAAAGGAAACTTCAGTTATAGCGCTGCCAGGTACGAGTCCTATGGATTCTGTTGCATATAAAATCGCGAAGCAGGCTGTTCCTCAGCTGGAGGAGAAAGAATTATTAGCTATTAATATGTCGATGTCTAAAGCTTCTGAGATATTAAAAAGAGACCATGAAGCCGGGGCAGAGTGTATTGAAAGCTATTTGAAAAGAGGAGTTGATGTTGCATTTTTATGTCTGGGTGACCCATCAATCTACTCAACCTATTCATATGTTGCCAAGATTATTCAGGATAAAGGATATGAGACTAAGATGGTTAGTGGAGTTCCATCATTCTGTGCTGCGGCATCACGGGTGGGGAGTTCTCTTACCCAATGGAATGAGTCACTTGAAATAATTCCATCAGTGCATAAAGAAATTGAATGCAAAGAAGATATTAACTATATATACATGAAAGCGGGCAAAAGCCTGAAAGAACTTAAATCAGCCTTAGCTGAATCTAATAAAGAAGTATTCTGCATTGAAAACTGTGGTATGGAAAATGAACATATTTATTACGGTCTTGATGAGATTCCTGATGAGGCGGGATATTATACATTGGTAATTGCAAAGGAGAAGTAAGCCCGGTAACTATTACTTACCACTTACTCACCCCAATTTTGGACAAAGAAAAAACCTCTAAAGCCTAAACTTTAGAGGTTTTATTTAGCAGCTCGTAGCGGAATCGAACCGCTGATTCTGCCGTGAGAGGGCAGCGTCTTAACCGCTTGACCAACGAGCCATTTGCTTGCGTCTTTATCGCGCTTGTTTATAATATTACATCCGGAATAGAATTGCAAGCATTTTTTTGAAAATTTTGAAAATATTTTTTGAGGCCACGAATAGTACACAAAAAGTGTGATTAGTC